>DINC01000138.1:0-5310 GCA_002425885.1 Spirochaetia bacterium UBA5550
TGAATGAGGATAAAATATTTGAGACTTTAATCCCCTATGAATTGTCTTATCCCGGCTATTTCAATATTATTGTCAGAGAGTATTCTGATACACCAGGGAAATGGGGAATATGGGATATGATTATAACTGATAAAGAATTAGAGCAGATTGAGTTGACAAGACCTGATGCATCAGAAAGGCTCAAAGAGATTGAACCAAAAATTTTTAAATAGAAGTATAAAACATTTTGACAAATAGTGACCTGTTTTTTTTGGTATTCAAAGCGTCCGTTGACGTATGTTTAATTCAAGGACTATATTGCTTTGAATGATTAATCATCGTAGAAGAAGAAAGGAAAGGTATTACAATGGGTGACGATTACATCGAAAAAGACTTTGATGATGAAGTTTATGAAGACGATTACTATGAAGAACATTATAACGAAGAAGAATTAACTGATCTGGATGAATTTTCAGATGAAGATGATGATTTGGAAGATAATGAAGATGATGAAGATGATGAAAAACCGGGCCGTCGTGAACGGAAAATCCATATTAGTTATGCTTGTGAAGATANNTTATTAAGAAAAAAGATGAGATTGATGATGATCTTGACAGGGATGTTGTCTGCCCGATGTGCGGATCTGTCAATATAACTCTTATATGAAAGACCGCAAATTAGTAATCAAGGGGGCAAGAGAGCATAATCTAAAAAACATTTCACTGGAATTACCAAGAGACCAGCTTGTTGTTATAACAGGACTTTCAGGTTCCGGTAAATCATCTCTTGCCTTTGATACAATTTATGCCGAAGGGCAGAGGAGATATGTTGAATCTCTCTCTGCCTATGCGAGGCAATTCCTCGGGCTCATGGAAAAGCCTGACGTAGATTTAATCGACGGACTATCTCCTGCCATATCAATTGAACAGAAAACAACTCACCGGAACCCGAGATCAACAGTGGGTACTGTCACTGAAATATATGATTATTTCAGGCTTCTTTACGCGCGTATAGGTATACCATATTGTCACTGCTGCGGTAAGAAGATAACATCTCAATCAGTAGACCAGATTGTAGATTCCCTTATGACAATGAAGAAGGGTACTAAACTTCAAATACTTGCTCCTCTGGTACGCGGTAAAAAGGGTGAACATGCGGACAGAATTGAGCATGCTAAAAAAAATGGTTTTGTCAGGCTCCGCGTTGATGGTGAATTTTTTACTGTTGAAGATTCCATCACTCTTGAAAAAAATAAGAAACACACAATAGAGATTGTTGTAGACAGACTTGTGGTAAAAGACGGGATAAGGCCAAGACTGACTGATTCTGTTGAAACGTCAATAGACATGGGTGGGGGACTTATATCTGTTCTTGCTGATGATGTTGAACAACTCTATTCGACACAACTCTCATGCCCCGATTGCGGTATTTCTATACCTGAACTTTCACCGAGGATGTTTTCGTTTAATACTCCATACGGAGCCTGTCCTGAATGTGACGGACTCGGTTTTATTATGCAGTTTGATCCTGAAAGAATTGTATCGGACCCTGCCAAATCATTGAATGAAGGTGTGCTTGAAGTCTGGGGTAAAAGTACAAGTTACTGGTATCTTGAGACTGTTGAAGCACTGGCTAAAAGTCTGAAATTTGATCCCGGAATGCCATGGAGCGAATTACCGGATAATGTTAAAAATGTAATTTTATACGGTACAAACGGGAACAAAGTAAATTATGATATTAAAAGAAATGATTCCGAGTTCAAATTTTCAAGAAAGTTTGAAGGAGTATTACCGAATCTTGAACGACGGTATAGGGAGACTAATTCTGAAGAAATGCGGGTCTGGATGGAAAAATATATGTCCAATAATACATGCGCCGCGTGCGGAGGCATGAGGCTCCGTCCTGAAAGCCGGGCAGTTAAAGTTTCTGACAAAACAATAAGTGAACTGACGTCATTATCGATAAAAAATTTGAACCTGTTTTTTTCTAAGATTGAACTTAATTCAACGGAAATGAAAATTGCAGAGCAGGTTTTAAAGGAGATCAGGTCAAGGCTTAAATTCCTCAACGATGTCGGAATTGAATACCTTACTCTTGACAGGGCTGCTGGTACTCTTTCAGGAGGTGAATCACAGAGAATCAGGCTTGCGACTCAATTGGGTTCAAGCCTTACAGGAGTTCTGTATATTCTTGATGAACCGAGTATAGGCCTGCATCAGAGAGACAACGACAGGCTCCTTAAAACCCTGAAACATCTTCGTGATATAGGCAACACTGTAATCGTAGTTGAGCATGATGAAGACACGATAATGGAGGCGGATTATGTTGTAGATCTGGGCCCGGGAGCGGGAGTAAACGGCGGTTATATAGTTGCAGCAGGAACGCCGCAGGAGATCATAGCATCTGAAAAATCTCTTACAGGAAATTATCTGTCCGGGAAACGGAAGATCCCTCTTCCTGAAAAAAGAAGGGAGCCTCAGCAGTTTATAACAATAAGAGGAGCGCGTGAAAATAATCTTAAAAATCTTGATGTAAAATTTCCATTGGGAGTTTTTACTGCTGTTACCGGAGTTTCGGGCTCCGGGAAGTCTTCTCTTATTATAGAAATTTTATATAAAGCTTTATCGTCTCTTATTATGAAATCGAAAGAGTACCCCGGGTCATTTGAAGAAATAACCGGTACTGATGCTATTGATAAAGTTATTGATATTGATCAGTCGCCAATAGGACGGACTCCAAGATCAAACCCGGCAACTTATACCGGCCTGTTTACTCCGATTCGTGAGCTCTTTGCTAAACTTCCTGAATCAAAAGTAAGAGGTTACAAGGCGGGTCGGTTCTCTTTTAATGTCGCAGGTGGACGTTGTGAGGCCTGCGAGGGGGACGGAGTAAAAAAAATCGAGATGCATTTTCTTCCCGATGTATACATCACCTGCGATGTCTGTAAAGGTAAGAGATATAATCATGAAACTTTAGAAGTGCGTTATAAAGGAAAAAATATCTTTGAAATCCTTGATATGACTGTAGATGAAGCAGTTCCTTTTTTTGAGAATATTAATTCTGTAAATTCAAAACTCGAAACACTACAAAGAGTTGGTCTCGGTTATGTTAAACTCGGGCAGCCTGCAACTACACTTTCCGGAGGTGAGGCACAGAGGATTAAACTCGCAACTGAATTATCAAAACGTGCTACAGGTAAAACACTGTACATCCTTGATGAACCGACAACCGGTCTTCACTTTGATGATATAAAGAAATTGATTGAAGTATTGAATTCTCTTGTTGAAAAAGGGAATACAGTAATTGTAATTGAACATAATCTTGATGTAATAAAAACCGCTGACTGGATTATTGATCTGGGCCCGGAAGGTGGAGATGCGGGTGGGAATCTGGTGGGTGAGGGTACCCCTGAAGCTCTGGCAAAAATACAATCTTCGTATACCGGGCAGTTTCTCGCCAGGATGCTTAAAAAGAAAAAGTAGAATTTCTATTCTTCCAACAAAAAACCCGCTTAGAGACAGCGGGTTTTTTGTTGGAAACTCTTATGAAGTTTAAGCGGTCTTTTCGAGATCATCCATCCGGATATCTATAGCACGTTTAACAGCTGCATCGAAATTAGTGCAGACGTTTTCCGCTCCTATGACATCAACAAAACCGGCTTTTGTCATAGTTTTCATCGGCTGCTCGTTAACTCCGGAAAGTACCATCCTGGTGCCCACCTCTCTGCATTTAGTATAAAGCCGTCTTAATGCATGAAGCCCTGTGGCATCCATTGCCGGAACATGACGCATCCTGATAATCAGAACAGGTACCGGCTGGCGATATTGAAGGGCGTTTTCAAGAAATTTATCCGCTACGCCGAAAAAGAAGGGGCCGTTTATTTCATAAATACCTATCCCTTTCGGCAGTTTGGTATTTTTGCGTTCAAGATAGTATTTAAGCTCAGTGTCATCATCACGGACCGCATCCTGTGTGTAAGTAAATCTTTCAGATGTGACATCGGCCATTCTTTTCATAAATAGAAGTGCAGCAAAAATCATTCCTATCTCTATTGCTACAACAAGATCAAGGAAAACTGTGAGAAAAAATGTTAACAACAATACTGTTACGTCGCTTTTAGGAGCTTTAAGCAGTGCCTTGAATGCCTGCCATTCGCTCATGTTATATGCGACAAAGACAAGTATAGCTGCGAGTGCACACATCGGTATAAATTTTGCAAGAGGCATGAGAGCTATAAGCATTATGAGAAGAACGCAAGCATGAGTTATACCTGCGAGAGGTGTCCGTCCTCCATTATTAACGTTCGCAGCGGTTCTTGCGATAGCTCCAGTTGCCGGAAGACCTCCAAAAAAGCCCGACGCTATGTTCGCAATACCCTGTGCTATCAATTCAGCATTCGGCCTGTGAGCTCCTCCGATCATACCGTCTGATACAACTGCTGATAATAATGATTCGATACCTGCAAGAAGTGCAATAGTAATTGAAGGCATAATAAGCTGTTCAATCCGCTCAATTGTGACTACAGGTAAAGATGGTGCCGGCAGCGATGAGGATATCTCTCCAAATTTAGTTCCGATTGTTTCAACCGGTATGTTTAAAAGATAAACTGCAATTGATGCCATAATGATGGCAACAAGTGAACCAGGAATTTTTGTTGTTATACGGGGCCAGTATAAAATAACAATAAGCGAAACAAATGCGATTATTTATGCCCAGTGGTTTATTGTGCTTATATTAGATCCGAAAGCCTGCCACATTGATATGAAACCGGAAGGCATTTTATCAATTGATAAACCGAGAAAATCTTTTACCTGTGTTGTGAATATTACAACTGCGATACCACTCGTGAAACCTGTTGTTATCGGGTAAGGAATAAGTCTGATGAATGTACCTAATTTCAAAAAACCGAATATTATGAGAAATATTCNNTCCTGCCATGATTGTTGAAATCAGAAGCCCGTCAAATCCATGTTTTTGGATAATATTAAAAACTATAATTACAAATGCTCCTGTGGGGCCGCCAATCTGTACACGGCTTCCGCCAAGAAAAGAAATTAAAAAACCTGCGATAATTGCTGTATGTAATCCTTTTTCAGGAGTAGCACCTGATGCAATAGCAAGTGCGATGGAGAGAGGGAGAGCTATAATTGCTACTACGATCCCTGCTGTGATATCTTTTAAAATTTGTTCCCGCGTAAATGTTTTGTAAAGCGAGAACAGCTTGGGTTTAAACACCTTTTGCCTCCATGTGTAAAATAAAATCGGGTAACATAGTAAACCGACTATGTAATTGTCAATAAAATTCAGGTATTACCGGAATATTTAGTAAAT
>DINC01000138.1:5341-6568 GCA_002425885.1 Spirochaetia bacterium UBA5550
TAATTTTCAAATTATATGATTTTAATAAATGATGGTATTAATGGAGCAGTGTCTGAAGATAAAGAATTCCAAGTGACAGGAGCATTGTTATAATCGTAACAACAATTCCGGGTTTAAAAAATTCAAAAAATGAANNAATATATACATCAAATTTTTCTGAACATTCAATTACAATAAGATTAGCCATTGCACCGAGTATTGTCGCATTCCCCGCAAGTGTAGAAGCTGATGCAAGTGAAAGCCATATAAAATCACCCCCTGTCTGCTTCAGTATGGGAATCATTAGAATCGTGAGAGGAACATTGCTGACAACCTGAGAAAGAATTAAGCTTATGCCATGAATTGAGCTTATCCCTTCGAAATTTTCATTAAAGGGCCAGGTGCTTACAATATGCTGGAGAAGACCTGTATGTTCAAAACCTCTGACAACAATAAATAAAGATGAAAAAAATAGAATAAGTACCCAATCCACTTTCACAATTACGTCAGATGGTTTGACTTTCCCCAGAAGAAGAATAAGTGCTGCTCCGGAGAGTGCAATCACCGGTATTGAGAGATTGATAATTTTCCCTGCGAAAAAAAGGGCCATTACAAATATGAAAATCGGAACTGAAAATTTCATGGAACTGTAATTATACTGATACCCTTCGGTTGAACAAACCACGGGCCTGTTTCCTCGAAAATTTTCCCTGTAGAATATTTTAATTACAAAAAAGATCACAATCATTGAAATCATGGAAACAGGGAGCAGGTGAAGTATAAATTTCCCATAGGATATCCCTGAAGTTATACCTATAAGCATATTCTGCGGATTGCCGGTAATAGTCATTGCACTGCCTGCATTTGAAGCCAGTATCTCTGCGATAAGGTAGGGCAGCGGGTTGATATCTGAATTACGGCAGATGGATATTACAATAGGTGTATAAAGCAGAACAACAGCATCATTAACAAGAAACGCACTGGAAATTCCGGTTGTAAAAATTATTATTAAAAGAAGACGGTTTTCGGTACCGGCAAATTTTATAGTCTGAAAAGCAATAAAAGCAAAAAAACCGTCCAGTTCAAGAACACTTATAATAATCATCATACCTATGAGGAGTGAAACTGTGTTGAAATCTATTGCGGAAACAGCTTCATCAAAGGTGAGAACTCCAAAAACAATCATCGCTACAGCTCCGAAAAAAGCGGCTGATGGCCTGTCAATATTTACGCCGGGGAGTCGTGTAA
>DINC01000138.1:6579-10367 GCA_002425885.1 Spirochaetia bacterium UBA5550
TTATCCCTGTATAGGTTATTACGAATATTATTGCGGCTGATGATAGCATATTATTCTAACGTTATTTAATTCTTTAAATGTCAATTATTATTGACAACCCTGATTATAAAAATATAATTATGTCATATTAAATTCATAAATCCCGTGCATATTACTCATTTTAATTTTTTAAATGACGATATATTAAATATTCGGCAGGGGAAATTTACTGTTTCTATAAGACCTGTATTATTAAACACAGCGATGAAAGGATCTGAATGAAGTTTAAAAAGTTTTTTCTGATAGCGTACATAGCTGTTTTTATTACCACGCCGCTTCTTTCTGTCTATCCCGCTGATATTAATTTTGTTAAATTTGAATCAGCAAAAGAATTATTTAAGAAAGGCACTGTTTATTTTAATAATATGCAGTATCTTGCAGCTGCTGAATTTTTCAAAAAAGCTCTTCAGGAATACCCGGATTATTATACAGCACGAGATTATCTTGCGAGATCTCTAAGGCTTGCCGGTTTTACCGACAGTGCAATTTCAGAACTTAACAAAATCCTTGAAGTTTATCCTGAAAATATTTCTGCAAAGCAAAGACTTGACAGTATTCAGTTCAGGAAAGGTTTTTACGAAGCAGGGGATAACCCGTCAGATTACCTTCTTCATGCTGAATATGATTCAAAAGCAATGAAAAGGTTCGCTTTTCCTGATGCCACAGATATAACAGTTGATAACAGCAGAAATGTTTATGTTACATCTTTTTCCTCTCCCCGCGTGGTACGTATTGACCTTAACGGACAAGCAGAGGAGATAATAAGAACCGGATATAGCGGCGGTATTTACGGAATAGACTGCAGCGCGGATCGTATAGCTGTTACAGATTTTAAAAATGATTTGGTCATGATAACCTCCATGTCTGGCAAGACTGTCGCGAAATTCGGCGGAAAAGGTAGTGCAGATGGCCTTTTTCATGGGCCCAAGGGTGTATGTTTTGACAGTAAGGGATTCCTTTATGTAGTTGATGGCGGAAATTACAGGATTCAGAAGTTTGATCCTTCCGGTAATTTTAACCTTGCATTCGGTAAAAATGGCGAATATGAAGGAGAGTTTAAAACTCCATCTGATATTGCCTGCCTGAAGGATATGGTTTATGTAACAGATACTGCTTTAAAAAAAATTGCAGTGTTTGATCAATACGGCAATTATATAAAAGACCTGGTAATTGACGAAATGATCTCCCCGCGGGGAATAAATGTCAGGGGTGAAAACCTGATTATTTCAGACGAAAAAAATGGTGTTATAATATATAATGTTGAGAACGGCGCGAAGATTGTTTTTAAGGAATGGAATGAACGTTCTCTTGTTCGAGCAGTTTCAGCCATGTACGATCAGGATGGGTTTTTCTATGTACTTGATTCTGTTCCTAACCGGATTTACTGTTTTTCTCCTGCAGAGAAACAGTATTCCAATCTTGAGATGGAGATAACATCTATTGATTCCAATAACTTTCCTGTAGTGGCATATTATGTTAATGTCAGGGGGAGAGACGGAAAACCTGTTTATGGCCTTAAACCTTCTAATTTTAAAATCATTGAAGATAATTCGCAGATAATAAATTTTTATACAGACTACCTTAAAGACCGTGTTAAATCCGCATCCTTTGCTCTTACCGTAGACAGATCTGCTGAAATGACAGGCAGGCATAAAGATCTGCCATGGCTCACTGACTTTATATTAAAATCTATGAGAACCAATGACAGTATAGAACTGATCAATTACAATGACCAGGTCTGGGTAGGCAGCGGATTTGACTGGAGCAGAAGAAGAACAATTGCCGCTCTTGAAAAACAGGAGTACAGGCCGGGGAAACAGACCGGAGCTGCTCTCTATCAATCAATTACAAGCCTTATACCACGGCCGGACAGGCGGGGAGTTGTGCTTTTAACTGATGGAGGTATCGGGCCTGATTCATTTACACGTTATACTCCTGATACAATAATTGATTACGCGCGAGAGCATTATATACCTGTTTTTATAATTTCACTTAAACCCTGCTCTCCTGAACTTGCCAGAATTGCTGTTGAAACAGGCGGTAAGGTAATAAGTCCGTCAGACATCGATTCTTTACGGAATATTTATCCATCTGTGAGGAATAGAGAGGAACACAGGTATGTTATTGTATATAATACTTTTAAACTCCCGTCATTCCAGGGGTGGTGGGTTGATGTAAAACTTGAAGTGAATTATAAAGGCCAGAATGGAATAGAATGGGGTGGATACTTTGTACCTTAGCAGCGATAAAATGATTAATGCCAGACGGAATATGGTAATGAAACTTGAACAGCGCGGAATCTCTTCAGGTTCTGTTTTGAATGCAATGATGCGTGTGCCGAGACACTATTTCGTGTCTGAAGCTCTATGTTACAGAGCTTATGATGACACATCACTGCCAATCGGTTTCGGACAGACAATATCAACACCTTCGGTTGTTGCGTCCATGGTGCAGTCTCTCAGGCTTACAGGAGATGAATCTGTGCTTGATATAGGATCAGGTTCCGGTTACCAGAGCGCGGTGCTGGCGGAACTGGCCGGGAACGTAACTGCAATGGAACGTATACCGGAACTTGCAGAGCGATCACGCCGAGTTCTTCAGGAATTGGGGTACTCAATAAGTGTAATCAATGCTGACAACTTCAATGAAATTGAAGGTTCTTTTGACAGGATTATTGTTGCTGCCGGTGTAAAACTTTTTCCAAGCGAACTCCTCGCCAAGCTTAACGAAGGGGGGATCCTTGTGATACCGGTTGATGAAAGCGGAAAGAATCATCAGATAAAAAGAATAGTAAAAAAGAGAGAGGATGATTTCTTTGAGGAGATTATAGGAAGAGCGACTTTCGTTCCTTATATCATGGGAGAGAGGATGATGTAGCTAATCTTTCAGTATCTCTCCGGAGAGCCATTTCATGGATTTTGTCATCTGTAAATCACCACCGGCCTCATTTCCGTCATCAGGATATATTTCAATAGTCTTTTCACTCTGTATATGATTAAACAGACCCATAACACANNNGATATTTCATCTTTTAATCCTGTGATAAAGAGAGTGGGGATATTCAGGTCGTGAGAAAAGTTTATTATATCAAAGTATGACAGATTGCGCTTAATCTGATTTTTTTTCCCCCTCTGTATATTAATAATATCATTGATCTCTTTTGCCGTATCACTTTGAGATATATTCTGGCTGAGCGGCAGATCGCAGAATAGGGGCGAGTCCATTACTATTGCACCGATTCTCCCTGAATAAACCGCAGTAAAAAAAGCTGCTGCCGCTCCAAAACCCTTTCCGTACATCCCTATTTTGTTGCAGTCAATAAAACTTATAAGACGGAGAAAATCAACAGATCTGAAAATATCAAGATACACTGAACGTGCATAGTATGTATCGAGATCAATAATATTTTCGACAATGAAGCCAAGAGAGTTATTTTCATCCTCTTCGGATCTGTTTTCAATTATATCATGTCCTCTGAGTACAAGAATCAGGTGAGCTGTAGCATCATTGAGGTGCTTAACAATGCCTTTCTCAGGATACCTGTTATAATCATGTACGTGAATAATAACTCGCTGCTTCTCCTTCTTTTTAGGCACATATAGAATACCACGGATTCTGGTTTTTAGAAAACCATTGTAAGAGATATCGTAGGCTTTAAATTTAGTTGTCGATTTTTTACTGTTTTCATGAACATCGGGTTCAAGCGGAATTTTTCTGATATCTGAAATAGATTTCTCCCAGAACTTCAG
>DINC01000160.1:0-9813 GCA_002425885.1 Spirochaetia bacterium UBA5550
TAAAAGGGCTTTTTTATATGTCAAGAAACAATTTGTCTATAAATTCAGAGAGATCGAGAAAATTATTAACTTCTTTCATTTCGTTACAGCATGAACCGTACAGAGAGGCAATGCTGTCGTTCCAGTCCCAGAGATGCCTTTTGTCAGGATTCAGCCAGAACAGGTTTCTGCTCTTCTCCTGAATTTTACGGAAAGACTGAATTCCGGGATCATTATCATTATTTCTTGCGTCCCCCAGTACGAGAACTGAAGTTTTCCGTGTAAGAGCATCACTGTAGTTCTCGATAAACTGGTCGAAACATCTTCCGTAGTTACTCCCCCAGCCGTAGGTAAAATTCACATCTGTAAACATGGAATTAATAGCTCTCTCAGGGTCCATCTCCCTGAAGAGATCGGTTATTTCCACCATGTTGCTTATGAATGCAAAGGTTCTGACCTTTGAAAAAAGGCTCTGAAGGCTGTACGTCAGAAGAAGCATAAACCTGGAGTACTGGTTTACTGATCTGGATACATCGCACATTACAACAAGCTGGGGCCTGTCTATTTTTTTATTTTTATAGAAGAGCTTAAACGGAACGCCTCCGTACTGAAGGTTTGTCCTGAAGGTTCTCTTGGTATCAATGCCGCCGCGTTTAACTCTTTTTTTGCGGAGGGAAATTCTGCTTTTAAGTTTTTGTCCGAAACGGTTTACAAGCTCACGCATTTCATGAATTTCATCAGGAGTCAGCTGGTAGATGAATTTGTTCAGGAGGAAATCTTCGCGGTTTTTAAGCTCCTTCCCTATTTTTCTTTTTGAGAGACGGAGATTCATCATGTTCCGCAAAAGATCCATCATGGCTTCTATATCAACTTCCGCAGTTTCACCCTCTTCACCCTTTGACTGGAAGGAGCCCGCTGTGCCGCTGCGGGATCTGAAAATGTTCATCCCGCCCCCTCCGCCGGAGCTTCCCTCCGGCAGCTCTTCAAGAAACATCCGCATAATCTCCTCTTCGTTTTTTTCCATAAGGAATGCGGGGTCGAGTGAGTCGAGAAATTTATCCAGCATGTCGTTCATGTCTTCAATTACTTCTGCCGGGATTCCGTCCCGCAGGTTTGAGAGAGATGATAAGTCCATGCCGTCGAAGAATCTCTCCCTGCCGCTGAAAAATTCATTAAAGCATTTATTAAATACAGGGATATCTGTGAAGTCTTTGACAAGTGTGGTTTTGAGAGATTGTTTGAAAATATCTTTATCGCTTACATCGATCTCCGGTACAGCATTGAAAAGCGCAATAACTTCATCCGCTGAAATTATTATGCTGGCATCCCTGAGTACTTCGATGAAATCGAAGAGTTTGCGGTTTATGTTAGGCTGCCCGTCTTTTTGTACCATGGCGGTTAATTAAGGAATATATCCTTTGAATGCTTGAGAGCAAGTTCTATATCCTTTTCGTACTTAAGGATAAAATTCAGAGTTTCAACAGCTATCTTCGGATCAAGGTCTTCATATCCCAGGAGCACAAGGGCCTTTGCCCAGTCTAAAGTTTCGCTGATGCTCGGTTCCTTTTTAAGCTGAAGCTGTCTAATCCTGTGAACTGCTTCAACAATCTGCCTGATAAGCCTGGTGCCGCTTTCCGGAACTTTAAGTGATACAATTTTCTCTTCAAGTTCGATTGTGGGGTAATCGATGTATAGATGGAGGCATCTACGTTTAAGGGCATCGGACATCTCACGCGCGCTGTTGGATGTCAGTATAACAAAGGGTTTAACGTCTGTTTTGAATGTTCCGATCTCCGGTATTGTTACCTGGAAGTCGGAGAGTACCTCAAGGAGGAATGCTTCAAATTCCGAGTCAGATTTATCTATTTCATCAATGAGGAGCACTGTGCGCTCATTCTTTGTTATCGATTTAAGTATGGGCCGTGAGATAAGAAATTTTTCCGAAAAGAAAACATCCTCCGCTGAACTGAGTTTATCCACAGCGCCGGAGAGTGTGGTTTCACTCCCCATAACTTCTGAAAGCTTGTCTTTTAATATCTGGGTATACAGGAGCTGCTTGGCGTATTCCCATTCGTAAAGTGCCTTTGCTTCGTCGAGCCCTTCGTAACACTGCATTCGTATAAGTTCGATGTTGAGAGCGGATGCAATACATTTTGCCAGTTCTGTTTTACCGACACCTGCGGGGCCTTCAACAAGTACAGGTTTTTCGAGCCTCAGTGCAAGGTAAACAGTTGTTGCGATATCTTTTGAAGCTATATATCTCTGTTTTTCCAGCTCTTTTATTGCTTCTTCAACACTTTTAAACATGATTGCACCATTTAACCTGATTTTTACTTATTCCACAAAGCTTTATTCAGAGAGTATTTTTTTCAAGAAATAAATGACGTTNNGACCGGGATCGGACTTTTTAACCCTTAGTTAAATTTTTATCCTTTCAGATTGTCAAAGAGGGAGATGTCTGAGAGTTTAATCTTCTCCTCATCAGAAAATCTTTCGATATGTTCACTGAATTTTTCCTTAAATCTCCCTATGATTGAAAATACCCCGGCAGCATCGGCATTTTTTGTTTCAATGATTTTGCCGTAAAGAGCTTCGTCGAGCTGTTTGTTCACTGATTCTGTCTGCAAATCCTGAAAGTTTAACAGTTCCTCACTCTGTGCGATGATAATATCTTTTGAGGCAAATAATCTGCCGGTATAGATCAGGAAGGAGATGAAGGATTCCATGATCAGCGCTCTTTCAATAATCCCCCACTTTTTTAAACTTCTCCTCAGTGCAGAGGGATCGATTTCAGGGATAATCTCCCTGTCTGCGCGAAAATCTGCAAAAGAGAGCTTCGCGTGGCTAACGCTTCTGAAGATATTGAGCTTCAGGTCGATAAGGGAATTTACGGGGAGAGTTTCCCGCTCAACAAGAGCAACTCCGCTCACTTTATCCTCCCCCGGCTTGCGGCATGTAACTATTATGAGATCGGCATTCTCCCCGGCAGTGATGAATTTCTTTTCACCGGATAGAATAATACCGCTGTTATCAACTCTGTATATTACAGGATGAGCAGCGCTCTCGGAGTTTGCCAGTGCGCAGATGGATGCTGTGTCAACAGATGATAATATGCGTGAAATATTTTCAGTAATATTTGCAGCAAGAGAAAGATCTTTCAGTATCGGACGGATGAGCATCGATTCCACAATCCAGAGCACAGCAAGCCCCATGTCCCCTGTCTCTCTTGCGATGAGAGTTGACGGCCTTGCTGTGCGGTACTGGTTAATCTCAGGCCTGAACTGTTTTGCGAGGTCTGTCCAGAGAGCTTTCTGAATTGAAAGGTCTTCTGTCCGTTTAAGAAATGTAGAGTTTATTTTATCGATTAGATCTTTCATAAAGGGCCAGCTCCTTCTGGTGAAATCCGGATTTTTTAATGCTTATACAAGTTTGTCATTTCGAACCCGCTTCAATTTTTCGGGTGAGAAATCTGATGAAAGGTATATACTAAAAGAAATGTATCCTGATAATGAGATTTCTCCTCCCTGCTGTCGTCGAAATGACGGGTTCGGGTAATCAGGAAATTAAAGAACTAAAATAATTTTTAAGTCAAGCAGACTTTGCCTTACCTGACTCTCCTCCTCTGTGCAGAGGCTTTTTCGTACCACCCCATGTTCGCGCCGAAATTGAAGACGTACCTGTCATTTTCAAAGCCGCTGTAACCGAATTCAAAACGGACCCTCTCCAGAACCGGCACAAGCAGATGAACTCCTGCATAGAATGAATTGTAGTATGTCCCCTTGTTGTACCTGTCCCCCTTAATCCACTGAACGGCATTGTCGAATCCCGCGACAAACTGCAGCCCGTAGTATCCGTGCATGTCCCACAGGGAAACCTGTTTATGCGTAAATAGTTCATACCTGTATTCAAGTGTACCAAGTGCTTCATGCTGTCCGCACATTGACGGGTCAGGCTCGTATACGCGGAGGCTGTTTACTCCGCCAACATGATAAAGCTCATATGCGGGGATTGTCCCCGGTCTGTATCTCCCCAGGAGATTTGTATGAATTATATGCTTTTCCCCTGCGGGGATATACGCGCGGAAGTCCCAGATGTATTCAATGAAATCGCTGTCACCCCCGAGTTTATCGCCGTAAACAGTTGCCCTGTATTCATTGTAAATACCGCTGTGGGGATTCATAAGTCTTTCACGCGTGTCGATTATAAATCCTGCTCCGGCAGATGGCAGGTAGTCCCAGTCACCGTTGCCGTAGAACATCTCCATATCTCTGCTCACCTCAGTGAAAACAGGGTTATGCCTGTCATGCTTAACATAAAAAGCTGAACCTGTTGCAAGTGCCCTGAAGGTTTTGTTAAACCTGTAATACAGGTCAAGCTGGCTGTAGCATGAGTTTTCGTCATACTTCTTCAGCGCGTTATACGATTCGAAGTAGCTCAGGGTGAATTCAGCTGTAAAGGGGATTTTATTCAGCCTTGGTATCCTTGTGTAGCTCAGCACCTCTTTGGCTCTCATTACCTCCGGAACAACGGTGTACCTGCTGAGTATCTCTTCGTGTATACCGAGCCCTCCGATGTTCATAAAGGTTATCCCCGGGCCCACCATAAGGCCGTCCTGGTCTGTCCGTTTCATTGCAGGGTAAATTATATATGACGGGAGTTCTTTGAAACAGTAGGTGAGGGCGGTTCCATCTTCACATTTATCAACGTTGAGCTGCACATCAGCAAAGATGTCCAGGTCTATGAGTGTATTGCGCTCCTCCTGCCACTTCTCTTCACTGTATTCGCCCCCCTCTTTATTTTCAAGCCTGCATTCAACAGTTTCTTTGTTTGTTTTTTTTAGTCCGGAGTGTTCAATCCTGATTATTTTATCAGATGAATACGCAGTTAGCTCCATGAGTGTCAGAAGTATCAATATATAGAGCGGTCTGATTATTTTCATTTTACATTAATGTTTTTTCTCCCCCTCTCTGCTCCGGAGAGGGGGCCGGGGGGTGAGGTCTACTTTTTTCTGTTCCTCATCATGGCTTCCACTTTAATGGGGAGCCCGTAGAGGTTCAGGAATCCTGTAGCATCCTTCTGGTCATAAAGAGTGCTTGCATCAAAGGTGGCAATGTCCGCGCTGTAGAGTGAGTCGTCAGATTTTCTCCCTACGATCATGCAGTTCCCTTTGTAGAGTTTGATCCTTACTGTGCCGTTTACCAGTTCCTGTGTCTTGTTAATCAGGGCATCAAGCGCTTCGCGCTTTCGTGTAAACCATAAACCGTTGTATATAAGTGAAGCATACTCATTGGCAAGGTTGTCCTTGAAATGCTGAGTGTCCCGGTCGAGAGTGATAGACTCAAGGTCGCGGTGAGCTGCCATGAGAACTGTACCTGCGGGTGTTTCATAAACTCCACGGGATTTGATTCCAACAAGTCTGTTTTCAACTATATCAACGCGACCGATTCCGTTTTCACCTGCGATTTTATTAAGCTTTTTCATGAGAGCAACAGGTTTCATCTTTTTCCCGTCAATTGCAACAGGTTCACCTTTCTTGAATTCAATCTCGATATAGGTTGCTTTGTCAGGAGCCTTCTCCGGCGATTTTGTAAGGATAAACATGCTTTCGTCAGGCTCCCTGTTCGGATCTTCGAGGATTCCCCCTTCGTAGGATATATGGAGAATGTTCCTGTCCATGCTGTAGGGTTTATCTTTTGTTATGGGGAGCGGAATTCCGTGCTTTTCAGCGTAGTCAAAGAGTTTTGAACGTGAATCAAGTTCCCACTCTCTCCAGGGAGCGATGATCTTGAGATCAGGAGCCAGTCCCTTGAATGCCATCTCAAATCTCACCTGGTCATTCCCTTTACCTGTTGCCCCGTGACATACTGCGTCAGCTCCTTCAAGTCTTGCAATCTCAACCTGTCTCTTCGCGATGACAGGGCGGGCAATGGATGTTCCCAGAAGGTATCTGTCTTCATATATGGCGTTTGCTTTTATAGCCTGAAATATATAGTTCTTAACAAAGTCCTCTGTGAGATCATCGATGTAGCATTTGGAGGCACCGGTCTTTTTCGCTTTAGCCTCAAGCCCGTCAAGCTCCTCCTCCTGCCCGATATTTGCAGCGTAGGCGATCACTTCGCACTTGTATGTCTCCTTCAGCCATTTGAGGATTATTGATGTGTCAAGACCACCTGAATACGCGAGAACGACTTTTTTTACTTTCATGAATTTATGCCTCTTATTAAATATTTATTATCATCAAACTTCCCGGCCCCCGGCGGTTTAAAACTGTTCTTTATCAGATTGAAATCCGCCGCCACCCCCGGAGGGGGTTATAAAAATGCCGTTGTGTTTCTAACTGTCTGAATCATGTTTAATTTTGCTGTAAGTAAATAAAACAATAATGCCTCGATAGAATCAATAATTTTATAAACCCCCTCCGGGGGTGGCAGGAGCAGGTTTATAAAACAGTAAAAATTTATCTGCCGGGGGCTGCCTGGGGGTATCATCTCCCCATCAGCGCACACATAACAGCCTTCTGGCAATGGAGCCTGTTCTCCGCCTGGTCAAATACTATGGAATGCTTTCCATCCATTACTTCATCAGTGATCTCCTCACCTCTGTGAGCAGGGAGGCAGTGAAGCACTTTCGCTTCTTTCCCTGTTTTTCTGATGAGCTTGTCATCTATCTTAAACTTTTCGAATATCTTTTTCTTCTTCGCAGTCTCCTTCTCCTGTCCCATGCTCACCCATACGTCGGTGTAGAGATAGTCGGCTCCTGCCACAGCTTCATCTATGTTGTTTGTGATTGTAATTTTTGAATCTGATTTAGATGCCAGTTTGTATGCCTTCTCAACAACACTGTACTCCGGCTCGAATTTTTTCGGAGTTGCAACAGCTATGTCGCAGCCGAGAATTGCCGCTCCAATGAGAAGTGAGTTAGCCATGTTGTTCCCGTCGCCGATATACGCAAGTTTGATATTCGCGATATCCTTCTCTCTCTCGAATATAGTGAAGTAGTCGGCCAACGCCTGGCATGGATGATATGAATCAGTAAGTCCGTTGATTACAGGGATTGATGCCCACTTCGCCAGTTCTGTGACTTTTTCGTGGCCGAATGTTCTTATCATTATTCCGCTGTTATAGCGGGAGAGCACCCTTGCTGTGTCTGCTATTGTTTCTCCGCGGCCAAGCTGTATCTCATTGCTGCTTAAAAACAGCGCATGTCCGCCGAGCTGAAGCATGCCTGTCTCGAAGGATACCCTTGTTCTTGTGGAGTTCTTTTCAAAGATCATGGCAAGAGTTTTATTTTCAAGTACCTTTGAGAACTTCCCCTTCTTAACTTCGCGTTTAAGCTGCGCGGAGTATTCAAAGAGATTTATGATGTCCTCTTTCGAATAATCAGCAAGAGTGAGAAAATCTTTAGTTTTTAGTTGAGGTATTTTCATAAGCCTCCCCCTTTTTAAGTATCAGTTTTTCAAGTATATCCATACCCTCCGCAAGGATCTTCATGTCTATGTTTAGAGGGGGCATAATTCTTATTATATTTCCAGCTGTGCAGTTGATCACAAGATACTCATTAAGGGCTTCTTTCACAAGGGGGTAACCCTCTTCGGCAATTTCGATCCCTATGAGGAGTCCGATACCCCTGAGGCTCTTTATGTAATGTGTCTTCTGCTTAATTTTTTTAAGGCGTTCAAATACATAGTCGGATGCAGCCATGACTCCTGCGCTGAACTGTTTTTTCTTCACCTCTTTCAATACTGCCGCAGCAGCAGCGCATGCAAGGTGGTTCCCTCCGAAGGTGGTTCCGTGAGTCCCTTTCGGGAGGAACTCGGTAAGGAAGTTCTTCGCGTGTATGGCGCCAATGGGCACTCCTCCGGCAAGGCCCTTGGCAAGAGTGAGGATGTCAGGTGTTACACCGAAGTGCTGGTGAACAAAGGTCTTCCCTGTGCGCCCGATACCTGTCTGTACTTCATCAACTATTGTGAGCACTCCGTTCTGGTTGCAGAGGTCGAATACCTCGCGCACAAAATCCTGGTCTGCCACATTTATTCCGCCCTCTCCCTGAATAAGCTCAAACATAACAGCAGCAATCTGCTTCGATTTGCGCATAACTTTGCGGAGAGCTTTTTTATCGTTATACGGCACATATATAAAACCGGGAACAATGGGGCCGAATCCGGTGTGGATCTTCTCCTGTGCTGTGGCTGACATTGCGCCGAATGTGCGTCCGTGAAATGATCCGGTGAAAGTAACTATCTTGTATTTCCTTTTATTTATGCCGAGCCCGTATCTCCTTGCTAATTTGATTGCGGCTTCATTAGCTTCAGTCCCGCTGTTAACAAAGAGAGTTTTGCCGGGGAATGAAGTCTCTGAAATAAGTTTAGCAGCCTCAATCTGCTCCGGGTTAAGAAAGTGGTTCGATGAGTGGATAATCCTGTCAACCTGGCCATGAATCGCCTTCTGAAAGGCCTGGTGCGAATAGCCCAGAGATGAAACCGCGATACCTGAAAAGAGGTCTATGTACTTTCTGTTGTCCTGGTCAAAAAGATATGATCCGTCCCCTTTGATAAAAGCCACAGGGAGCCTGTCTCCGTAGTTCTGGAAAAGATACTCCTTGTCTTCACTGATGAGTTTGGAAAGTTTTAATGAGCTCACGGCATTCACTTCCATTTATAAAGTTTTATTCCGGTATGATCCGGACTTGTCATTGCGAGGAGCTTTAGCGACGCGGCAATCTGTTCAGGATGGAAATCATTCTTTGTTAAGGAGATTGTACCTGAAAAAATCAGATTGCGTCACTGCGTTCGCAATGACAGAAAAATCGTGATTAATAATAAATTTAACAAAAGAAACAAAGCAAATTAATGGATCACCGGTGTTTTCGGTGTCAATGAATAAAACAGGTAAAAAGAGGGAAAACTTTTAAAAAATTGCGGTTTTTTAAGGATCAGTTAATCCTCTTCATCGCTGCTGAACTTCAGCTCCTTGTTGAGGATTGCTATTGCGAATTCACCTTTCTCTGTGAGCTTTTCAAGTACCTCATCCATATCCGCTGCATTAAGCCGGATGTATTCCTCGAACTTCTTGGTCATCTCCCTCCCGATAACAACCTCCCTGTCAGGGAAAACCTCTTTTATATCAGTTAGAGTTTTTCTTATCCTGTGTGGCGATTCATATATGACAAGAATCCCCTCATGCTCCCTCATACGCTTCAGTTCGTTAACACGTCTCCCCGGTTTTTTGCTGAGGAAACCGCCGAAGAGCACAGACTTGTCGGGAAAGCCTGAAACAGAGACAAGGGTTGTGAGGGCCGAAACTCCGGGTAGAGGGATTACCTCTACACCTTCACTTCTTGCTATGGCTACAATTCTGCTGCCGGGATCTGAAAGTCCAGGTGTGCCTGCATCTGTCATGTAGCCGATATTTTTACCTGACTCAACCTCTGCTATGAGTTCACGGATCTTTCTGTCGTCTGAATGCATGTGCAGCGACCGGAGAGGTTTGCTTATTCCGAAGTGGGAGAGGATTCTCCCTGTCTGCCGTGTGTCCTCGCAGTAGATTATATCGATTGTGTCGCGCAGCATGTTTATCGCGCGGATTGTCATGTCGTCGGGGTTTCCGATTGGAGCTGCGATTATGTATAGGGCGGAGGTGGTCATATATTTATAGGTTACCTTTATGAAGTAAGTCCGGCTTTTTTTGCCGCTTTTGTAAGTTCATCATCCAGGGTCATAAGTTTTGCTTTTTTTCTTGAAGCTAACTCCAGATAAACAGCATCGTATGAAGAGAGATTATAAAACTGTGATATTTCAAAAACATTTTTTGTGAAGATGATTCCATTTTCAGAATC
>DINC01000160.1:9851-10021 GCA_002425885.1 Spirochaetia bacterium UBA5550
TTTATAAGTTCCAGGATTCTCAGAACAGCAGCTTTATCAAGACGTTTTCTACGGAGTGAGATATTCAGAACATTATTAGTTTCATACCACCATAATTGTGGAACGAGTATAATGTCATTTTTTTTAAAATTAAGAAAGAAATTTCTGACATTATCGGAATTTTCATCAGG
>DINC01000272.1 GCA_002425885.1 Spirochaetia bacterium UBA5550
ATTGGAAAGAATTATTTTAAGATTAATTCCGGTTAATGATTGAAATAGTGTTTTTCTGGTCATTGTAAAAGCTGTTATAAGCGCCATATACGGATTATTTCACTCCATGGAAATCGTTCGCAATATACAATGACATAATCTAAAGAATCCGTTAACTGCTGACACACAGAAATTATAGCTTTAATCTCCTTGACATCTGTCTTTTAATAATATTTTTTTAGATTTATCACATACGTTCGAAATGACATTACCCTAATCATTTCGTTAACTGCTATAATTCCCTGATAAACGAGGTAAAGCATGTTAAACGCGGATAGTATTGAAGACTGCCTTAAACCCGGTGAAATAATCAACAGCGATCACCCTGTAGTGACCGGTTACGCCTCTGAAATACTGGGTGACACGAATTTATCATCAAGGGAAAAGGCCGTTAAACTATATCTGCGCGTGCGGGATGATATTAAATATAACCCCTACCTCCCCTTCTATAAACCGGAGCATTACCTGGCCAGCAATGTAATAAAAAACAGAACAGGTTTCTGCATACCAAAAGCCGCGCTCCTCTGTGCTGTTGCCCGTGCTTCGGGAATACCCGCAAGGATAGGATTTGCTTCAGTGAGAAACCACCTCTCGACAAAACAGTTCCTTGAGTATTTAGGCACAGATTTAATCGCATACCACGGGTTTAGCGAGCTGTGGATTGAGGGGAGATGGGTTAAGGCGACACCGGCATTTAACGCGGGTATATGCCTGCTGCATAAAGTCCCGCCACTTGAATTTGACGGTATAAATGATTCTATATTTCACGAGTTTAATGGCGACCAGAAGAAGTTCATGGAGTACACAGCGTTCCACGGTGTTTATCATGATGTCCCTGTTGACATGATTGTAAATGAATGGAAAAAAATCTACGGTGAGGATATAGTTGGGAACTGGATCAGATTATCTGAAAGCAGTAAAACTGAACGGGATTTCACGAAAGAGGATATTGTTTAGTCCTGTATGGGGAATGAAATTCAGTAGTTTTATATTTTCGCAGAAAGAAATCATATCTCTTTTGATCTCTTCAGATAATCCAGCGCCTCCTCTTCTGAATCAAATATTGCAAATAGTTCATCCAGCTGAACAATCTCAAAAACCCTTCTCACCTGTTCATTCAGATTACAGAATACGAGTTTTCTCCCTGACTTATTCAGAATCCCCAGCATATCAATAAAAATACCATGCCCCGCGCTGTTGCTGTATTCCAAATCTTTAAGATTAAGAATAAAGTCCCTGCCCGGCCCTGAAGAGACCAGATGCTCCAGACTGCTGTCAATTTTCGCGGAACGCTGAAGGTCCAGCATCCCGTAGACATATATTATAATTGCAGTTTCATCATCTTTATAACTGAATTCCATAACTCCGCACCTTTTTTAATTATATATATTTCTAACCGGCATGTCCACTTTTTGTTAATAATAATCATGCCTTTTTTAATAATACATACTCATTCAGGTGTGAATATTTACCGGCGTAATGGCGTTAAAAAAATTGATTACAACAGAAAATGTGATATAGTTAAACAATATATCCGCAATGGTTGGGGGTCCGAATGTATACAGTTCTCGCGATAGATGATGACAAAACAACTCTCGGAATTCTGGAGAGCCAGCTTACAGCCATCGGCTATAAAGTAATAACCGANNTCCCCTGTTAAAGGGGTTGAGCTGGCGAAAGAATTCCCCCCGGAGGTAATTCTCCTTGATCTGAACATGCCCCTGATGAACGGCTTTGAAGTTATGAAAGCTTTGCGGAAAGATAAAATGACAAAGGAAGTCCCCGTAGTAATATTTACAGTGAATAAGGACAGGGAGACCGTTATTGACGCGCTTAAATCCGGGGCATTCGACTATGTAGTTAAACCTTATGATCCGAACAGGCTCAGTATGAAGATCAAATCAGCTGTACACTACGGCATCAACAGGAAACTCCAGAACCTTAGTGAATTTATTGAAATTTCCCGTAAAGGGGAGATGGTTTTAATCACCATGAGAGGGGGGATCAGGGAGAGCGGATTACAGGATGCCGCAAAAGCAATGTTTACAGGATTCTTCATGAAAAACCTTCAGGGGAAAATCTGCATCTTTGATATCAGGGAGATGAAAGATTTCACTGATGATGATATTGTTGAGTTTATAAGAATACTGTCAATGTTTTCCGGAGCAATAATTAAAGTTGTCACAGGGAAGCATTACGGAGAGATCGTCAGCAGCGCAGATTTAGATGATAAAATAGAACTGTTTCTTTCTTATGGCGACCTTGAACATGCACTGGAACAGGGTTGATGGCTACTCCACTCCTAAAAAAGCTTTCAGTTTATCAAATGGAACCGGCCTGCTTATGTAGTACCCCTGGGCAATATCACACCCTGCATTTTTAAGAAATGCAAGCTGCTCTTCGTTTTCGACTCCTTCAGCTATAACTGTAACCCCGAATTTCCTGGATAATGATACAACAGCCTCTACAATATGGGCATCGCCATTACCGGTGTTAATCTCTTCAATAAAACTACGGTCGATCTTGATTGTATTTATCGGGAGATTTTTAAGCTGGGCCAGCGACGAATAACCTGTACCGAAATCATCAAGTGATATAGATATACCTGTGTCCCTGAGTTTATGAATACTCTCGATACTGTCAATGTAGTTTTCCATAATTGAAGTCTCTGTAATCTCCAGCTCAAACCATTCAGGCGCAAAATTATATTTTGAGAGATAGCCGTTTATTATATTGGGGAGCCTCTTCAGGTGCAGCACCTTGGCCGAACAGTTAAGTGAGAGCTTAAGCGGGTATGCTCCGGTATTAATAAGTCCCCCAATATCAACAAGCGCCTTCTCCATAACAATCCTGTCGATTTCAAATATGAGTCCTGTCTCCTCCGAGAAGGGGATAAAGCCGTCCGGGGGCATTATAACTCCATGAGAGTTGCTCCACCTTGCAAGCCCTTCCACTCCCACAATTCTCCCTGTCTTAATATCCATCTGCGGCTGGTACCAGACTTCAAATTCCTTTTCTGAAAGAGCATGCCTGAGCTCATTCTCAAGGGTAAGGTTCCTGCTGACACGCTCATTGAGCGATACTGTGTACATGGTAAAAGTCTCTTTCCCAACCTCCTTTGCCCTGTACATAGCTGTATCAGCATTACGAAGAAGTATATCATAGTCCTCTCCATCATCAGGAAAGATAGCTATGCCGATGCTTATCCCTATATGGAACCGGCTCTCAAGGAGTGAGAAGGGCTCTTTGAATCCCACAAGTATCCTCTGGGCAAGTGTAATGAGGGGCTTCTCATTTTCTATGCTTTCAACAAGTATTATAAATTCATCCCCTCCATGACGGGCTACTGTATCGATATTGCGCGCCAGGGTGCGTATCCTCTCAGCAGCGGCCTTTATCAGAAGATCACCTATATCTATACCAAGGCTTTCATTGATCTTTTTAAAATTATCCAGGTCCAGAAACATTACCCCGAATTTGTTCTTCTCCCTTCCGGAGTGCAGAATAGCCTGCTCAATCCTGTTTTTTAAAAGGAACCTGTTGGGGAGGCCGGTAAGCGGGTCATGAAATGCCTGGAACCTGATAAGTTCCTCCTGCCTCTTGATGTCACTTATATCATGGAAGATCGCGATAAAGTTTGTTATTTCACCCTCAGAGTTTTTTATGGCGCTGATTGCAAGCATCTCAGGGAATATGTTCCCGTCTTTATGCCTGTGCCATATCTCACCTGACCAGTGCCCCTCTTTCAGAAGCGTTTCATGCATGTTTGTATAAAAATGCTCATTATGGTAATCCGATTTGATTATATCCGAGGTCTTTCCTATAGCTTCCTGTTCCGTGTAACCTGTGATTTTTGTGAAGGCCGGATTCACCTTTGTTATTACCCTGCTGCTGTCTGTTATTATTACACCTTCAAGTGAATGCTCGAAAACCTCCTCCATGAGAGAAAGCACCTGTTTCATAGTCATCAGTTCAAACAGATGATCCTTAATACTACGCTCAAGTTTACTGCTTGTTTCCTCCGCACTCTTCTCCAGGGTATAGTTTGACTCCGCCATCCTGTCAAGGAGTGCGTTAAAGCTCCAGGCAAGCTGTGATATCTCGTCATCTGTTTTAACAGGGAGGCGTGATGAGAAGTCACAGGTCCCGCCAATTTCATCAGCTCTTTTAGTGAGTAGATTAATGTTGCCGAGCACCCTCCTCCTTATAAAAAAAAGAAAAATGCCTGCGGCGCTTCCGTAAACGGCACTTATAACCGCTGCTGCTCCCGCGATCCATACGCCGCTTATGAATTCCTGGCGAGGATTGAGTTTAAAATAAAATGAGATATATAATTGCATTGCACCCATTATCATAAGTGATGAGAGTAACAGCACCGCAAGTATAAACAGCAATGTTTTCTTTGTAAGGTTCATCATTTCTCACTTTTTTAATCTAAATATCTCCATCGGCCCATTCTCTGAAATATAAATAATGTATACTCTTCCAGAGCAGGAAAATAAAAAAAATTGAATTATTGCGGAACGTCGTCCCGTGCCGGCAGAGATTAAAATGGGGAATACAGTTTTAAAAAACTGATTTATTCTTTATTTACCTCCTGAATTTTACTATTGTCACTGACTTTCTATTATTATTAGATTATCCTTAATGTATAGATTATAACTTAATCCGTTTTAAAGAGGAGATATGATTATAGACCTGCGGACAGTGGCGATTTTAACAGGGATAATATACACACTCCTGACAATTGCCCTGGTGTTACAGTATCTGCTTAACAGAAGTATCAAAGGGATCGGATGGTGGGCCGCCGGCTGTCTCATGCTGGCTTCAGGATCTATACTGCTCCTTTTGCGTGATGTAAAATCGATAGAGCTTAATTCCATATTCTGGGCTAATACATGTTTCCTCGCGGGCTTTATTTTTCTGTATACAGGCACCAGACGTTTTATAAACAGAAGAGAAGATCTCCGGATTGTAATACCTGTATTTATTATTTTTCTTATATTAACGTGGTATGTAATCTTCATCAGAAGAAATGATGACCTGCGGGTTGTTATACTCTATTCAGCTTCATTAATATTTATATTTCTCATTGCCTTCAATCTCTTTATCAACAGGATCGCTTCTATTAGAATTTCGGCGAGTTTCACAGCTGCCGCTTTTCTTATTTTCGGAGCTTTTTTCCTGTTCCGTATAATCATGACACTCATATCCGGACACATTGACCCAATATTCGAGCCGAAAATAATGTCATTATGCGCTTTTCTTTTTTCCCTTGTAGCAGGGATTTTATGGACATTCGGCTTTGTGATTATGGTTAACCAGAGGCTGAACCGAGAGGTAAAAAATGAAAAAGATAATTTTGAACATATCTTCTATTCAAGCCCTGATGCTACTGTTATCAGCCGCTATGATGACAGGATTATTGTTAATGTAAATGAAGGGTTCACCTCTCTTTTCGGATTTACTGCGGATGAAGCGGTCGGGAAAACAAGCATAGAACTGAATATCTGGTCAAATCTTAATGACAGGATTATCATAATGGGTAAAATTGATGCGGAGGGTGTCTGCCGGGACTATGAAGCTGTAATGAAAAATAAGCGGGGAGAACTGATAAACGTTATTATCTCCGCAAAAAAAGTCAGACTGCAGGGTGTGCCGCATATCCTGATCATTACTCATGATATAACAGAGCGAAAACGGTCGGAGGAGAAGATTAAAACACTCCTTGCAGAGAAAGAACTGATACTTAAAGAGGTGCATCACCGCATCAAAAATAATATGAGCAACATAAAGGGGCTCCTCTATCTACAGGCTGAAACAATGACAGATACTGCTGCCATAGCTGCGCTGAATGATGCCCAGAGGCGCATTGAAAGCATGATGATCCTGTACGATAAACTCTATCGTTCAGACGGTTTCCAGGAACTCCCTGTGAATGAATATCTCCCTGTGCTCATTAATGAAATCATTAAGAATTTCAGCAACAGGGATATTGTTAAAATAGAAAACATGATTGATGAGTTTATTGTTGATACAGAGACCCTCTTTCCCCTGGGAATTATCATTAACGAGATTATTACAAACATAATGAAGTACGCATTTATAGGGAGAGAAAGCGGGGTGATCACAATTATCGCTACATCTATTGACAGCAGGCACACTATTGTCATCGGAGATAACGGCAGCGGCATGCCTGAAGAGATCGATTTTACAAATTCATCAAGTTTCGGGCTTCAGCTGATTAACACACTGGTGAAACAGATTAAAGGGACAATCAGGATGGAGCGAAGCGAAGGGACCAGGTTTATAATTGATTTCTGAAATGCGGTAATCAAAAAACCCCGCAGGGATCTGCGGGGTATCAGAAAAAGAGTACGAATCAGAGACTAACTGCCGGTTTTACAAATGGTTCATAAGGCATAGCCGGCATCTCAGTCCTCGGAACCGGTGTGCTCAATTTAACGTTTATCATCACAGGCTTTGTTGAACCTGTTTTTAAATCCCTTATAAGCATCCAGCTTTCACCTTTAATACTCACACCGAACAGGTATCCTGCTTCACCTGTTTCAACAGGGATCGAATGAAGTATAATCTCAACCACTTCATTTTTCACATTAAGCTTTTCTGTGATATGAAGCTTCACTGCAAATCCTGTTTCAGTAAACTTTAATGTAAACCTCCCTTTTGATACAAAAGCAAGCTCACTGTCATCCGGGAACGCGTCAGCTTCATCAGGTATTCCGTCGCCATCTGTATCTGTCCATGCAACAGTCTCCTGTGCAGTTTCAAGGCCCACGGTCCTTATTACAGCTTCAAGAGATCCTATACCTTCAACAGATATCTCACGCGCTTCATACTCCGGATGAATTATACTTATTGCCGCAATGGTATCATCAGTCTCAATCGGAGATGTAAAGAGTACAAGGCCGGACTCATTGCTAACTGCTGAAGTAACCATCAGATTATTCTCATCCTTGAGTGTGACTATGGCGCCGCTTAAAGGCTCCCCATTCATGTTCACCACTGTTATCTCAAAATCAACAGCTTCAATATCGGACACTGTTTCATCCGAATCTCTTACAACATCATTTACACTGTCAACAGGTGCAGGTTTTAGAACTGCTGTGTTATCACCGGTCTCTCCGGAAATCCCGCTTACAGTATCAGACAGGATTACTTCTGCATCTCCTGCATTAAGGTCGTGAACGATATAACCGCCGTTATCGCCGGATATAATTACTCCGGTATTATCAACAGCACCAGCACCGCCCCCTGAGGAGCCGCCGCATGAAAATGCGAACATTGCAAGTATCATTATTATCAGTATTTTATTCATATTTGACCTCCTTTTCAGTCATCATACCTTATATTATGCAGGTTCCATGCCAATACCGTATAAAGAAGATTATTCCCGGACAATGGATGATTATTTAATGACGCAAATAGTAACTATTTACAATGAATGGTCAAAATCCAAGCAGATTGCCGCGTTGCGGAGTTTATCCTGAGACTGTCGAAGGGCTCCCCTTAATAACAAAAAACAATTTGAATCGTTAAACACTATAACTTTGCGGGCAATTGTTGTACGTATTACAGTGATTTTCTCATTTTGAGACGGGGAGTGAGATTATTCTCATTTTGAGACAGAGGGGTTTACATTATACCATATATTTTGAGTTTGCGGTAGAGAGTGGCCCTGCTTATGCCAAGAGCCACAGCAGCCCGTTCGATTTCGCCGTTGAATTTATTATAGGCTTTCTCTATCTCCCTTCTTTCAAGTTCCTCAAGCGGGGTAATCTCATCGCTTTCTTCACAGTTCCCCTGTTCCCTCTTCGGCGTCCCGAACTCAGGAGGCTCAATATCTCTTATCACGTCATCCATACTCTGCAATGCAAGGCGCTGAACATGGTGACGCAGTTCACGCACATTACCGGGCCACTGCCGCGACTCAAGATCATACATAACGTAGTCAGAGAAAGACATCTCGCCAAGATCATAGAATGAGCAGATTTCCCGCAGGAAGTGTCGAGCCAGCAGCGGCATGTCACCTTTACGTTCGCGGAGCGGAGGGACTTTAAGAGTATACTGCTCAAGCCTGAAGTAGAGGTCGCTTCTGAAACGCTTTGCAGCAGCCTCATCAGAGAGCGGACGGTTTGTAGCAGATATAACCCTGAAGCTTATCTCCTTCTCTGCTTTGCCCCCTACCCGCCTCACCTTTCTGTTCTCAAGTACACGTAGGAGTTTTGACTGCACCTCGGCATTAAGTTCACCGATCTCATCAAGAAAGATCGTGCCATTGTCAGCCTGTTCAAAAAACCCTGTATGATCGCTATTGGCACCGGTGAATGCTCCTTTTACGTGGCCGAAGAGGAGGCTGTCAGCAATATCCGTCGCAATCCCGGCGCAGTTCACCTCAACAAAGGGGCCGCCGCGCCTGCTGCTTCCGTCGTGTATGGCACGGGCAACGAGTTCCTTCCCTGTACCGCTCTCACCTGTAATCAGCACATTAACGTCGAAATCAATGACCCGATCCATTGCTGCGAAGAGATCAAGCATTGGTCTGCTCTCCCCGATGATTGAATTGAATATCTCGCGGTGCCTCAGCCTGCTTCTCAGTGAGCCTATCTCTCTTGATATAGAGCCAAGGTAATGGAGCCTCTGACTGAATACCTTGAGGTTAGCGTCGTTATATGGAGGGGAGAGTATATCATCAATACCCGGAGGAGCGTTCTCAACTTCACCGGCATATATTACCGGAGTACCGGGATAGAGTTCATTACGCAACTGAAGCAGTTTATCCGCATCTTCATTGCTGCCGGTAATTACGGCCGCCGGTTTCAAAGGAGGGTCGTATACTTTACCGGGGATATTATTTATCACTTCAGTAATTTTTTCTAGCCATGATAAAAGTTCATCACTTATACCTGAAGTGAGCACAACTGTTTTTTCATTTTTCCTGTGCGGCATTAACTACCTTTTATCAGCATATGGTACGAAATCCATATCCATCTTAAGTATATGGTTTTCCCACCAGGATCTCAGTTTTTTATCAACATCAATGGCAAGGTATGAATCTGCTCCTCTGTCTCTACAGCTGTTCATGAGTTCATCAAAAAATATCCGGAATTCATTATGCTGATGAACATGTTTCGCGAAACCGGGATAGACGGCATCAAGCATGACCCTCTCCTCCGCTTCGAAATGTTCGTCAACATATGATATAAGAAACTGCACAAGCTGTTTCAGCTCAGCAGCGCCTTTACCTGAATACATTGCAAGTTCAAGTTTATCTATGCGGTTAAAGAGTTCCCTGTGCTGATCATCTATCTCCTCTATACCTGTCTCAAGGCGCTTATCCCATTCCCACTTAGGCATATAACTTCTCCCTTTGATATATTATAATTTACACATCAGAATAGAGAAAGTCAATATGGGGAGAAGAGATTATAACACAGCTGAACAGTTGTAGACGCTGAACTATAGCATTATACGCTTGAATCAGCACACAGTTCGTCATTCCGGTTTGCCCAGCGGGCAATACCGGAATCTTAATGACGGAAATTTATTACTGAAAACAGGTTTACGCTAAATCAAACCTGTCCGCGTTCATCACCTTTGTCCAGGCTTTCACAAAGTCATTAACGAACTTCTCTTTAGAATCCTCGCAGGCGTATACCTCTGCAATGGCTCGGAGCTGTGAGTTCGCACCGAAGAGAAGGTCAATACGTGTGCCTGTCCATTTCAGTTTACCTGTAGCGCGTTCATACCCTTCATAAATGTCTTTATCTCCGGATGACGGCTTCCACTCAGTGCCCATATCAAGAAGATTCACGAAAAAGTCATTGGTGAGAGATTCAGGCCTGCCGGTGAAAACTCCATGCTTCGTCTTCCCGTAATTGGCATTCATTACACGCATCCCGCCGATGAGCACTGTCATTTCAGGAGCTGTGAGAGTCAGGAGCTGGGCCTTATCTATGAGGAGTTCCTCCGCCCCAACTGAATATTTTGCCTTGATGAAATTTCTGAAGCCGTCAGCAACGGGTTCCAGCACAGCAAAAGATGCCGCATCTGTCTGCTCCTGTGTGGCATCAGTACGCCCCGGAGTAAATGGAACTGTAATGCTGTGACCCGCATTCTTCGCTCCCTTCTCAACAGCTGCACACCCTGCAAGAACAATGAGGTCAGCAAGCGACACCTTCTTCCCGCCTGACTGCGCGCTGTTGAACTCCTTCTGAATCTTTTCCAGTGTATCAAGCACTCTCTTCAATTCAGCAGGCTGATTTACTGCCCACTCCTTCTGCGGAGCAAGACGTATGCGCGCGCCGTTTGCGCCCCCCCGTTTGTCCGAGCCGCGGAATGTACTTGCCGATGCCCATGCCGTGTATACCAGGTCAGAGACAGATAATCCTGAATCAAGAATCTTCTCCTTGAGATATGCGATCTCCTTCTCTTCAATAAGCTTATGGTCCACAGCAGGCACAGGGTCCTGCCATATAAGAACCTCTGCCGGAACCTCCGCGCCGAGATACCGCGAACGCGGCCCCATGTCACGGTGTGTCAGCTTAAACCACGCTCGTGCAAAGGCATCGGCGAATTTATCAGGGTTATTCAGGTAGTCACGGGCGATCTTTTCGTAAACCGGGTCAAACTTCAGAGAGAGGTCAGCAGTGGTCATCATGGGGCGAACCTTCTTTGAAGGATCATGAGCATCAACAACCATATCCTCATCAGCAACATCTTTTGCAAGCCACTGGTATGCCCCTGCCGGGCTCTTAAGAAGTTCCCACTCGTATTTAAACAGAACTTTAAGGTACCCCATGTCCCATTTCGTGGGGTTCGGTTTCCAGGCTCCTTCAATCCCGCTTGAAATTGTATCGCCCCCCTTACCGCTTTTATAACTGCTCTTCCATCCAAGCCCCATTTCTTCAATTGGTGCTGCCTCAGGTTCAGGCCCCACAAACTTAGCGTCACCCGCGCCATGGCATTTACCAAAGGTGTGCCCCCCCGCAACAAGTGCCACAGTCTCCTCATCGTTCATTGCCATACGGGCAAAAGTTTCACGCACATCATGTCCTGATGCAGCGGGCACAGGATCTCCGTTGGGCCCTTCGGGGTTCACGTAGATAAGCCCCATCTGCACAGCAGCCAGGGGGTTCTCAAGGTCACGCTCACCTGAGTAGCGCTTGTCGCCAAGCCACTCGCTTTCAGCTCCCCAGTAGATATCTTCATCAGGCTCCCATACATCCTCACGCCCTCCTGCAAAACCGAATGTTTTAAAGCCCATGGACTCAAGGGCGCAGTTCCCTGCGAGAATCATCAGGTCAGCCCAGGATATCTTTTTACCGTATTTCTTTTTGATCGGCCACAGCAGCCTGCGTGCCTTGTCCAGGTTCACATTATCCGGCCAGCTGTTAAGCGGCGCGAAACGCTGTGTACCGTTACCGGCTCCGCCGCGCCCGTCGCCCATGCGGTATGTTCCCGCGCTATGCCATGCCATTCGTATAAAAAGCGGCCCGTAATGTCCCCAGTCAGCGGGCCACCAATCATGGGAATCTGCCATAAGCTTATAGAGATCCTCTTTAATCGCCTTCAGATCAAGTTTTTTGAACTCCTCTCTATAATTGAAGCCATCACCCATGGGATTGCTTTTGACAGAATGCTGATGCAGAATACTCAGGTTCAGCTGATTAGGCCACCAGTCGCGGTTTGATGTGCCCCTGCGGGCTGTGCTCCCTGTTACAGGGCATTTACTCTCTTCTTTCATATAGCTCCACCTCTTAATGTCTTGATTTTAAATACTTTTTACCCGTCTGTTTAATGGAAGTCGCGAGGATTCCTTTAAAAGGGTGAGATTCAATATACTGCCGGAAAGGTATTAAGGCAAAAAAATAGAGGGTTTACAGCTTTTTTTAATTCAAAATTACTTTACAGATAACGCGTCATCTTTTATTCCATCATAAACTTCACGGTCGTTATCGTCAATTGCAGGGAAGCACCCTTCATATTCTTTTGTTTTAATTAATGCTTCAGCCGCTGACTTATGGTATACAGCCAATGCTTTATATCCCATTCTCTGTGACAGAATTGCAGTCAACACCCGGAATGGTAGCTCATCATGTTTATCCATAGTGTCAGAACTTTTCTGCGTCAGGATTATCCCCTGGTGATAAATCAGCAACGCTGTTTCATTCATCGGTTTTTCATTACCAAGATAATAGGGTTCAGATAAAAACATTGCTGCATTGTAATGACGGTCTATATCATCACTGAGAAATTTCACAAGTTCAGGGATAAAACTATCACCAAGGCGTTTTCTTTCCTTATGGAACAAAGCCGCGTTTTCCTTCCGGTCAAATGTCCATCCGTTTTTTTTGGCCACTAATGAAACCAGTTCCGTAAAAGGCTTTATCTCCTGAGCAGATGCATTAACAGAAAAAATCATCAAAAAGATTATCACATACACTTTCATTATAATATCCTCACCACCTCATTACTATCTGCACACACCCGGTCTTATTATCAACATGTTCACCCTCTGCCACGAAGAGATGCTTTCTGTAAAATTCAAAGCTCTTTACATTCTCCTTATACACGCAGAGATCCAGGGTACTGCGCATCTCTTTTGCTTTATTTAAAAGCTGCGTTCCAATCCCTTTACCCTGTGATGAAGGTGAGACAAATAACGCGGCCACTGATTCACCGCTGAGTGCGATAAATCCATCAACAGAGCCATTATCCTCACTGACATACATCTCTGAAGATGGAAGATAAATTTCCCGCATTGCAGAAACATTGGACTCCCAGAATTCCCGATCAATAAAACTATGCGCATCGATTGATGCATCAAGCCATACATGTAAAACAGAGTCCATATCTGACTGTATGAATTTTCGTATCATTAAATCATTCCCCTAATTAAACCTGACGAACAGTTTCTCCTGTTTGTTGCGCCGGATGAGAAATAGTGTTTCTGTGTTATAACACTTTTCCTATTATACCATAAAGTTTTCATC
>DINC01000273.1 GCA_002425885.1 Spirochaetia bacterium UBA5550
CTTTTTGACACATAAAATATCTGTTCACCCGGTTCATAATTTGCCGGTTCGTTTTTATATCTTTCAATAATTGTACTTGTTATAACACCCCAGGAAATATCAGAAAGCGTATAAGCAGCAAGATCGCGCATAACAGCTCTGAGAATACCTTCATGAACAGGATCAAAAAACTTGAATTTTTTGGAATAGATCATTGCGCCATGCATGTGGTCAGGTATGTCAAGAAAACCGTCTTTGAATACCTGTTTTGCCATAAGATAAAGAAGATCAAAGCAATATTGCATTACACCAAGGCCGGGGCTTGTCTGTCCCGGAAGTTGAGGCCTGTGGGGAGCAAAATCTTTTAAAGGATTTTTAGCGGAGAGCCATTCAATTACGATCATTTCATACTGGTAAGGTTCTTTGTCTTTAGGCAGAAATTTTTTATCAGGAATAAATGTTGTTTCACTTAGCCGGAGATCAACAAGCAGCATCTCAGGTTTAATCTCACGCCAGTAAAGCTTGAAGTAATATATCTGATTCTGATCCTTGTCCAGATCAACAACGAGTTCTTCAAATCCCAGACTGTTAAGGTGTCCGATTAATCCGGTTTTATCCATCATTTCTAAAAGATCTTTTTCATTAAATCTTCCTAAAAATAATTTTCGTGAACCCGATAGACCGGGGAGTGAGTCAAAAGTTTCGCTGAAATCGATATCATCAAGCCTGATATCGATATTATTCCTGAAATTCAAGTGTTTATCAAAAAACTTTTTTACTGCCCCACGCTTCCTCTTGTGAGTTTTATTTTTCAATTAAGGCCTCACCTGGATATTTTTTTACTCTTCAGATAGGCGTAAAGAAATCTGTTAAGTTCCCCGTCAAAAACATAATCAATGCTTCCGGTTTCTTCACCGGTTCTGTGATCCTTGACAAGAGTATAAGGCTGAAATACATATGATCTGATCTGGTTGCCCCATGAAATGTCTTTTTTCTCTCCGGCGGCTTCCAGCTTTTTTTCATCACTCTCTTTTTTGTAGAGGTCATAAAGTCTTGCCTTAAGAACTTTCATGGCAAATGCTTTATTTTTATGCTGCGATCTTTCATTCTGGCATTGTACAACCAGTCCTGAAGGGAGGTGTGTAATTCTGACAGCGGAATCTGTTCTGTTAACATGCTGACCCCCTGCGCCGGATGCTCTGTATGTATCAATTTTGAGATCGTTTTCATTTATATCAACATTAATGTCATCATCTATGTCGGGAATGACTTCAATCGATGCAAAGGATGTGTGCCTTCTTTTATTTGCATCAAAGGGTGATATCCTTACAAGCCTGTGTACGCCCATCTCCCCCTTAAGGAATCCGAATGCGTATTCGCCCTTAATTAAAATTGTAGCATTTTTTATACCGGCTTCCTCACCATTCATAAAATCTATTATTTCTGTTTCGAAGCCGTTTTTTTCAGACCATCGTGTGTACATTCTGAAAAGCATACTTGCCCAGTCCTGAGATTCAGTCCCTCCTGCTCCGGGATGAATTGAAAGGATTGCATTCTTTAAATCATCTTTGTCAGAAAGAAGTTCACGGGTTTCAAGTTCATCAAAACGGTTTTTAAGTTTTTCAAGATTTACCGCAGCTTCAGAAAGAATTTCACTCTCACCCTCTTCTGCTGCCATTCCTACAAGCTCTATAGATTCTATAATTTCAGCTTTTATTGATATCCAGGGGTCTATCTTTTTTTTAAGTCTGCTGATCTCCTGATTCATATCTGTAAATCTGGTCTGGTCTTTCCATACTTCATCTCTCTGAACCTGCATTTCAAGTTCAGTAAGTTCACGTTTTATTCTGTCAACACCGACGGAGTTGTATAGTTCATCAACCTTCTCTTTCAAAGCTGAAAGTTCTTTCTGTATTTCTTTCACATCGATATTCTGCAAAACAGAGACTCCTGTATTTTTTTCTTTTTTGTTATACTTAACCAGTTTAATAAAACTCTTACAATGGTCAATCATAATAGAATTGGGAATTTAAAAATCAAATTAAATGAAATGAAGCGGTCACCTGTAGAATTTAATCAGGTGCTCTGACAGAGCATTTTCAAGATCTTCCGACACTTTGAAATTTACGCTGAAAACCTCGTTCCACACATACGCGTCTTCCATGCATAAATATATAAAAGTATCCGGAAAAATTTTTTTTAATCTGTCAGAGGNNAAGGAGAGCCCTTTGAAGATATTAATTCTGTCCCTGGTAAGATACCGGAATTTCCCATCTATTCCGGGGAACATCTCATCAACTGTAATTTTTTCATCAGGATATTTATGCTTGATGATATCCTTAAAACCGGGGCTATATCTGAAACATCCAAGAGATATCCATAGTATTCCTTCAGGTTTAATGAATTTATACATTGTATCAATTACATCGTAATAATCAGTCATGAAATTATCATATTTAATGACTGGATCAAAATGAAATGCAGTATAATAACCTGCACTTTGTGCAGCTGCGGCGGCAGTCAATCTCTCTTCTAATGTCGCAGCGCCGGATTCGTACAAATTGATATTATGATTTGTATTAAGTGTCCAGGCTAATACAGTATTCCCTTTTTCCTTTATTTTAAGAAGATGGTCGACATTCGCTGATTTGGTCTTAAATTCAAGAAAGAGTTTTTTATTACGGCAGGTGGAAGAAATGAGATCTTCCGCAATACCTGTAATTTCATCAAACATCAGGGAATCAGTAAATTCACCTGTGCCGACACGCAGGTTCCGGGGATAAGCAGATGTGTATTCATTAACAGTGGTAGAAAGCTCGTCAAGACTAACAAACTGAACTATTCCGAATGAATTAAGATATGAATTCAAAAAACAGTAAGTGCAGTCATAAAGACAGTTAAAACAGGTATTCAGGAGATAATAGTTGCAGCATATAACATTATTAGAACCCGGACATTTTTGAAATTTTCTTCCAAGAAATTCTTTCAGAATCAGAACCTCCTTGGAACAGTATTTCTTCTTTATCTCTTCCAGGATTGATCCAAGTTCAAAATCATCTTTATATCTTATTATTTCTTTACCGGAATTATCAGCAGATGTTATAATCCGCTCAGCAATTCTGTATTGCTGATGCTGCTGCTGATAAAGGACAATCCTGATATCACTGAATCTTTTCAAAATTTAACTGCCTTGACCTATTTAGTCAGAACTTTGCTCAGGATTGCTTTATTTTTCAAAATTGAATGGCTGTTGATAAAATCTACAAAAATAGTAAANNGGGTCTAATTTTGTGTTCTTCTCAATGAAGCTGCTTAACATGATCTCCAGTGCGTCATCAACTGAAAACTCGCTGTCCCGATATTTTCTTTTACTATCGGTTAAAGCATCAAACACATCAACTATTTCAAGAATTTTTGCCGGAACATAAGCAAGAGCAAGCCCGCTTTTGATATCTGCGAGATCATACGAAAGACAATAAACCGGTTCTTTATATTTTTTCATGTTATCAGGGAAAAGGAGCTTTGTTATTCCATAGCCGGACTGGTCATTGTAGTATTCATGATGAAGAGCCGCGAGATACGCAACATCATGATCAAATTCCCTGGTCTTAACAATCATGTTGTAACTAATGGGCGCGTGTCTCATTATTATTTTTTTGTCATATTTTTCTTCACCTTCAAAATAATTAATATTATCAAGTTTACCGATGTCGTGCAGAAAGGCACCGATTCCATACTGAAGAAGTTTATCCTGATCAATCTCTCTCATCCCCCCCTTGAATACATCTTCGAGGCTTTCGGGCGGTGAAAGAGGAAAAAGCTTTTTGTAATACTTATAGTATCTTGTTTTAAACTCAGCACGAAGCTTTGATATTTTGCCTTTTGAAAAGTATGAATTA
>DINC01000274.1:0-6981 GCA_002425885.1 Spirochaetia bacterium UBA5550
ATATTATATTTAATAGATTCACAATAATCTATTAAATATAACAATGATTGAATCACTAAACCATGTCATTGCGAACGACTGTCAGGGAGTGAAGCAATCTGTTCATGATTCAAATAGTCACTTTTTACAATAAAATGTTTATAATATGAACAGATTGCCACGTCGCTGTCGCTCCTCGCAATGACTAAAAAATTAATTCCATATATACTGCTATACTATATAAAAATTATCAGGTCAGGAAAACGCCGGTGAAAAAAAATATATTCATTGTATGCATAATCTGGACAGGAGTAACTGCTGCATCATTTTTATGGAACTACAGCAACGCAATTGATGAACAGCGTAAACTCGCTTTTCAGACAGCAAGAAGCTGCTTTCAGCAGATTGTTCTCTTCCGTTCCTGGAATGCTGCACATGGAGCAGTATTTGTCCCTGTGACAAAATACAGTCCGCCGAATCCCTACCTGCAGGTACCTATGCGTGATATTAAAGTGAATAAGGCTCTTACACTGACACAGATTAATCCGGCCTATATGACGCGGCAGTTATCAGAAATTTCTTTAATAAGAGACGGAATAAAATTCCACATAACAAGCCTTAAACCTATAAGGCCCGCGAACAGGGCAACCCTTATTGAAGAGGCAGCGTTGAAGAACTTCGAAAAAGGGAGCACTGAGGAGGGCGCGATAATAAATAACGGCGAGGGTAAAGCATTTTTCTATATGGCTCCGCTCAGAACCGAAGCATCATGCCTGAAATGTCACGCTGTTCAGGGTTACAGGGAGGGTGACATCAGGGGAGGTATCAGCGTTATACTTCCATACATCCCGAGGATTCCTCTTCTGATGATTTCCGCAGTTCACCTCTTTATGCTTTCGGCTGGTCTCCTTGGCCTGGTGCTCGCAGGATTCAAGCTCTCCGATGCGTATGCTGTTATACGGAGACAGGCGGTATTTGATGCGCTCACAGGAATACCGAACAGGCACAGCTTTTCTGAAAGGATACTTACAGAATTCAACAGGAGCCTGCGTGACAGCTACCCTCTCTCAATAATTATGGGCGACATAGACAACTTTAAACTTTACAATGATACATACGGACACGCTGCGGGAGATGAATGCCTGAAAAGTGTGGCAAAGTCAATAGAGAAATCATTAAAAAGACCCGGTGATTTCTGCGCGAGATATGGAGGTGAGGAGTTTATAATTATTCTCCCTGCAACTGATCAGACTGGAGCAGTAAAAATTGCTGATGAAATCAGAGCTAATATTTTTAACCTGAATATCCCGCACGAAAAATCTATCCCCACGCAGCAGGTATCCATAAGCTTAGGAGTTGCAACTAAAAATACCGGGGAGATTATCTCACATGACGAGCTTCTGAAGATGGCGGATGATGCCCTGTACATCGCGAAAGAGAAGGGACGCAACAGGGTGGAACATTACACTGAATGCCGGGGATAATTCTCCCCGTCATTCTGCCTATCTTATAATTGAATGAACAGATTCTCCGAAAGCAGAATTATTTTCTCCATCTTTAGCATAATTTAAAATGGATTTAAACAGCTTCTCTGCCGCAATGCGCGGAAGATCTTTTAAACATGGTAATATTGCTTTTCTTTGTATCTGAACAAAGGCGTTGTTTAATGATGTTACACAGAGTTTACCCTGCTGCCTTACTGCAAGTTCATCTCCGTCTCTAAGAATGATATCGCCGCTGCCGGGCCATGTTATCCATAATGACCCTCTGATGCAGTTTACCACATATTCCCCTCTCCCCCATGAGACGACTCTGCCCTTCTCAATATGCATTTTCATCTCTTCACTTTTTCTTCTAAGCATATTACCGTACCTCCGCTGTTAAATCATGACGATCGCAGGCGCCATGATTTTTCCAAAAAATATAATAAAATGATTTCAATTTACAGCAGCAGTTATAGCTTTTCCTCCGACCACAGAGTCTTTAATAAAATCGCTGTGTCCCTTTATTTTATTAAAACTGTGTCTTTATTTTTTTTCTCCGGGGGATAAACCTTCCATAAAAGAGGTCGGGATATGAAAGTCACAAGGTATGAACAGGTAGCTGATAAAATACTGAATCTTATCGAACACGGCGTTCTGAAGGAGGGTGAAAAGATACCATCCATGCGGCAGCTTTCGAAAGAGCTTGGTGTCAGTGTCAATACAGTAAAGGAAGCATACTGGACTCTCGAGAAACAGAACCATATTGAAGCGGTGCCCCAGTCAGGATTCTACGTTAAGAAAATAGCCAGGGAATTCGAGACTTCTCTTCTCGATCCTGCGCTAATGGATCCTCAGCAGGTGGGCCTATGCCAGATATACGGAGCTTTCCAGTACTCAGGAAAATACAGCCCGGAACTCAATCTGGGGCTGTCAAACATGCATCCCGACTTCTGGCCTGTGGATAAACTGGGAAAATACATGCATGAGGCGCTCCGCTACCACGACCATGACTCCTTCAGCTACGTGATGTCACCGGGATACCTGGAGCTCCGCAAGCAGATTGCGCGTATCAGTCTGTCAGGCGGTATGGAACTGAATCCCGATGAAATAATTATTACTAACGGCTGCCATGAAGCGATCTTCCTCACTCTAATGACAGTCTGCAAACCGGGGGACACTGTTGTTTATGAAAGCCCCATCTACTTCAGTTCACTGCAGCTGCTTCAGAGGCTGAACCTCAGGCTTATCGAAATACCTGCATCAGCAAATGAAGGGATGAATCTTGACACACTGAAATTTGTCCTGGACAATCATCCTGTGAAAGCCGTGTTTACTATACCAAACTTCAATAATCCCTTGGGTTTTGTTATGCCGGACGCGAAGAAGAGGGAGATGGTACAGCTTCTTGCAAAATATAAAGTGACCCTCATTGAGGATGATATATACGGCGACCTCTTTTATGAAACAAGGCCATCAGCATGTAAAAGCCACGATAAAACCGGAAATGTCATCCTCTGCTCCTCAATTACAAAGACTGTGGCGCCGGGCCTCCGCATAGGGTGGGTTGTGCCTGGTAAAGATTACTACGAAGAGATTACCCGCCTGAAAACTCTGCTGAACATCTCAACTGCCGGGATAAACCAGATTGCCGCTGCACGGTTTCTTAAGGAGGGGGGGTATGACCGGCACATGAGAAACTTCAGAAGCGCACTTGAGACCCAGGTGACAGATGTGAGAAACTGCATACTTGAGAATTTTCCGGATGAAACTGAAGTTACAAAACCCGCAGGGGGCTCATTGCTCTGGGTAACATTGCCGGAATGGATCGACTCACTCGATATCTATCATGAAGCCCTGAAAAAAAATATACTTATCGCACCGGGATGCCTCTTCTCTATAAGAGAAAAGTACTCCAACTGCATGAGAATTAATGCCGGACACTGGAATGAAAAGATCATGAAAGCTATCGTTTACCTGGGGAAACTTTGCAGGGAATATAATTCCGGTAAGAGAGAGACAGTTCCATCTGATGAATGCCGGAAAGCTGCTGCTGAGTGAAATCTTTCGGTTGACTATTCTAAACTTAAAGATTAAATTATAACAAATGATGCGGGTTCGAAATGAGAAGTTATAGCATTTCACGAAATAATTAGGCCCTTGTCATTCCGGCCGTAGTGATAACGGAGTGCCGGAATCTCATAAAACTGGTACTATGGGATTCCCGCCTTCGCGGGAATGACGAAAAATGAACTAATTCAATCGTTAACCGCTATAATGTAAAAATAAAACAGTATAATTCTATATATTACAAGTAACCGGAGATCCCTTTAATGAAAACTCTCAGATGGTTTATATCAGCAGCAATAAGTTCAGGAATATTCTCTGTTCTTTTCGTCGTAGTTGATGCCGGAACTCTTATATCCGCTTTACTCGGCGGAGCGGCATTCGCTGGTGGAGCCCTCCTCTTTGCCCCGGAAAAAATCGATCCTTCATTCGCTGCTGCTGCAAAGGATATCGGAATTGATCCGAAGCAGATTAAGGGGATCATCTCCGGCGGTAAAAAAAAGATTAAACTTATGAAGGGATTCATTGATAAAATCGATGACGCTGAAATCAATACGGGAATAGTTAAGGTTGCCGGTACAGCGGAAAACATTTTCCGGAATTTTCAGAAAGACCCAAAAGATATTAAGGCCGCGCGGCAGTTCATCACCTATTATATGGATGCAGTAATAAATGTTCTGCAGCAGTACTCGGCTATTCCTGAAGGTGCGGCAGGGAGAAAAGATTTCCGGAAAAAGGTCATAGAACTGCTCAACACAGCAAACACAAGTTTTGAAAAGCAGCTCGCGAGACTTTACGAAGATGATTATCTCAACCTTGCCAGTGAAATGAGCGTGCTTGAAAAAACCTTAAAATCTGAAGGTATGATGTAAATTTCCCCCTTCACTTCCCGGTAAGCAGCATAACCTCAACACGCTTAAGCCTGTTATCATATTCACGTTCAGACTCATCCGTAAGCCGCGAGAGCGGTTCCCCTGAACCGACTCCATTAGTCCTGATCCTGTTAGGGTCCATCCCGTAACTTGTAACAAAAATCTTTTTCACAGCCTCTGCCCTTACGCGGGAAAGTTCGGAATTTGCCGAAGCGTCACCTTTTAACCCTGAATGCCCTTTAACCAGAATTCTGAAATTAGGATAGTGCCTGATGCTTTCAACAATCTCCTTTACCTGCTCCTGTCCGCTCTCATCTATGACGGATGTTCCGCTCCTGAAAGTCACAGGGCGTATCTTCAGGCTCCCCACAACAGAGAGACTCAGCCATTCACTGTCAGGTATCTGAGAAAACCGTCTGTTCAGGGACTGATTAACAGCTGCGCCTTCTGCGAGTTGCTGCACACCGCCTCCGTAAAGAGATGCTATGAAAGCTGAATTTATTATAGTATAGGGGTCACTATCAATGAGAGGATTCGCCGAAAAATCTTTATTGGCAATCAGTATCTTCAGTGTTGAGTTTATCGCGTCAACGATCTCCGGCTGTTTATGCTGGCTTTTTGTTGTTATTCCGAACCAGGATGTGTTTTCAGCGTAGTTTATCCACTTCACACCTTTCAGCATATACTCCACTTTTTTTTCAGGAATAGAAAGATGAGCAGTAATATCCTGCTTCAGACGCGCAGGTGACGAACTGTAATAGTTCATTGTCTCAAAATATTTCTTCAGGAAAAGATAAACCAGTTCCGGTTTCTCTTTTGCAAAGTTCCGGTTGACAAGGAGTATATCAACAATAAGATTTTCAATATCCTCTGAACCGATAAGTTTAACAACTCCGGGATCTGATAATGCCTCTGTTACATGGGGCTCCCATAAAGCTGCGCAGTCCACTCCCCTCTTCATGAATTTTTCATAACCCTCTTCAGCTCCGTTTACTTCAACACGCCATTTTTTATCTCCAGATGTAAAGAGCGGAATATCGAAGTGTGAAGATATGGCCTTGAGTAGATGTTCACTTGGCGAGGCCGGAGTAAAGGCTATTGTAAACTTCTCTTTTATTTTAAGAGCTTCAATATTCTGAACGGAATCCTTCCATGCAATAATGGCATCACCACCTTTGGACTCATCAAGAACAGCAATAACTGCACCGGGGTATTTCACACCTTTACCATTCAGCAGGTATGAGTCAACAGTACAAACCGCGAAATCGATCTCTCCATCTTTAAGCATCTTCATCCGTTCAGGGTAGTCAGCTTTATCATCAATAACTTTTATCCTGTATCCCTCATCCCTCATCATCGTGCCGAAGACCGGTGATTTAAAATAAAAGTAACCGATCCAGCTGTCCAGAGCGATTGATATTTCACCCTTAAGCCCCTTCGCGTCACTTGTGCTGAATGTGATCTCCTTGACAGCTTCTGTCTTCTGGAAGAAAATATAAACTCCCCCCACAATAACCGCGGAAAGAATGATGAGGCCCAGTATACGTTTGATCTCCTGCATATTAAAAATCCGTTACAATAAAATTTTCTGTTTCAGCAAGCACACTCTCAAGGCCCTGTGAAAGCTCCTCAAAATTTTCTGCGGCCTTGTAGTATATCCTTCCGGGCTGGTTAAGCGCATGGCCCGTGCCGATCTTCAGCCCGATAGTATGAATCGCAATTGGTGTCTCCTTTAATATAAGGTCAACTGCATATCCCATTTTATTACCATCAGTAGCCTGCCCGTCTGTCAGTATAATCAGGCTGTACTCTCCATAACCCATCTGTTTTTTAGCCTGAAGCCCCAGTTTCTGATAGGCAATTTCTATACAGCCGCCAAGAGGAGTGCTCCCCCCGGCCCTGATTTTATTCACTTCTTCTATAATTTTATTTTTGGGAGATCCTATTGGAGCCCGTTCATGGAAACCGCTGGCGTCAAATGATGTAAGCCCGATATTGGATTTATCAGGGATGATCTTTATAAACCTTATAAAAGCCTTTTTCGCAATCTCAATTTTTTCACCGGCCATACTTCCGGAGCCATCGAATATTATATAATAATTCTTTGTCCCAGCATTTTTGAGGTCAACTTCAACCTCATCCTTTATTGCAGGGGGAGGCCATGTTGACTCTCCAACAGCCTTCTGAAGAGAGCCCTCTTCAGATTGATATACCTTCTCCGTTTCATTATCCTTTGCGCATGAAACAGCTGTTAAAGCAATAATCATTATAAGAATAATTAACTGTCGCATAAAACCTCCCGGTTACTGCAAGGGGCGGAAAACCTGCTCCTCCGCCTCCACCTGAAGGACCTTGAACTGTACCCTCATATTCTGATGCCATTCATTTTCATTCTGCGGGACACCGAACTTCGGAGCATCAATGCCGTGCCCTATTATATTAAACTGCGATGTATCAAGGGTTATACCTTTTGATGATGCATACTTAACGATCTCGGTTCTTGCGGAGTCAGCTCTGCTGTAGCTGAGATTTTTCGCCGCCTGCCTTATCTTTTTAAGAACCAGTTCATCAGAGCCCTCCTT
>DINC01000274.1:6987-20182 GCA_002425885.1 Spirochaetia bacterium UBA5550
GCGGAGGAACCCCATTGGATCTGTATGCCCTTCAATTGTGATTAGTGCTCCCCCGTAAGTTGAAGCGAAATCTATAACACGGTCAAACTCCTGCTTATATTGGGATACGGGGAATGAGTTCTGGTTAGGTTTAAAAAATATCTCGAAAGAGAAGAGTGCCTCACCGCTACCGCTTAATCTCTCAGCCACCTGCGAAGCTTTGCCTGCGTCAAACCTGGTCACTTTTACATCAGAGGCATATCTCAGCCCTTCCCTGAGTTCATTATAATCCCATCCCGCAATAGAAATCTCTGAAGTTTTTCCGAGAAGGCCGAGAACCATTAATGATTCCTGAATCTCAGAAGTGAGCTTCCTGTAGTTTCTCGGGAAATTGCTGTCAGAGAAAAAGCGCACATTGCCCGCATAACCGGACATATTCGCATCAGTGTACATCCCTCGAACATCCTCAACCGCACCGGCATCGTCAAGCAGCAGTTTCCCGCTCACTGAAAGCAGCGCTTTACTATCTGCTGAGTCCTTTTTGTTTATCAGATCACGAACCTGCTCTTCAGCTTTAAGAAGAGCCTTAACAAATCCTTTTACCTTATCTTTATTTTTTTCAAAGTAGTCCCTGCGCACTGCATAAATATCACTGATGATTCTGTCAGCCGTTTTTGTAGAGAGCAGAATCTTTGCCCCCTTAACAGAATCTTCAGCGCCTGTTCCCACAGTCCCCTGTGAGGTAAGTGCAAGAGCGTCCGGAATAATGACAAATGCCGCATCTATGTCACCCCCTGAAAGTTTTGACATTGGAGTGTCACCCTTCGAACCCACAAGATCCTTTGTCCAGAGGACAGATACCTCCGTAGGTTTTATCTGAGCATCTTTAAGCAGTTTCAGCATATAGTCAACATGCGGCCCGCCGCGCTGAAGAGCGATCCTTTTACCCCTCAGATCTTTGACACTTCTGATCCCGCTTTTAACAACAAGCGCGTCACCCCCTGCAGACCATGAATGCTGAAAGATAAGAACAGGCTGTGCAGCAGCGCTGGTGCCAAGCTTGTCCAGAGCCATGTTCAGCATACCCATTGTGCCCCGTAGAAATACAATATCTCCCTTCAGATACATATCCACCTGTCTGTTAAAATCATCCTCCCTGAAGAGATCAATTGAGAGGCCCGCTTCGTCGAAGAGCGAACCCTTAATAGTTTTCGAATTTTTACCATTGGCGTGAATTGTAATAATGTCAGCACCCCAGGCAATTAGAGGGACCTTCAGAGCATCTCCCCCTTTAAGTTCACCAACTTCAGGAACAGCTTCCCCTTCCGGTGCTTTCTTTTTACAGCCTGTAAAAGGGAGTGCGATAAGTGCAATAGCTATACAGAGTAATAGAAGCCTGATCTTTTTGTTCATAACATTATACCTTCATTCTGTTAAAATGCTTTAAAAAAATACGCTTCATGTCATTTCGAACCCTCTTCAATTCGCCGGGTGAGAAATCTTTTCTTTAAACTTAAGCAGTTTTATAAAAAAATGATTTCGTATAACACAGATTTCTCACATACGTTCGAAATGACCGGTAAAGTTCCTACACCCTCTGCTTTTCAATATCAGTGAGGCTCTGAAAAGAATCAGGATGCTGAAGATTAAAATCCGTGACATGTGTCCTTTGCTTAGGATCAAATCCCTCTCTCCGGACCTTACCTACAAGCATGCCGAAATTTGCTGTCTCTTTTGCTTTTGTTGTTGCAGCCCTGTATTTAAGCTCATAGTCAGCAACAATTTTTGCGCCGCGCTGAACATCGGCTCCACGTCCGTCAGTATAATACTGCGACAGAACAATAATCCGTGTACCGAGATATACAGCCTCCTCAAGGTCGTGCGTCACAAAAAGAATCGTCATGTCAGACTGTTCCCAGATTTCCAGAATGAATACCTGCATCGCCTCACGCATCCCGGGATCAAGGGCGCCAAAAGGTTCATCCATGAGCAGTATCTTCGGCCGCATAATCAGTGCCTGTGCAATTGCCACACGCTGCTGCATTCCGCCCGATAACTCATGTGGATACTTATCCTGGTGTTCCTCAAGTCCCATCCTGCTGAGAAACTCTACTGCTTCATCACGGATCTCTAAAAGTTTTCTGCCGGATTTAAGAAGCCCCAGTTCCAGCTTTTTTCCCAGCATCACATTTTCTATCACGGAAATATGAGGATAAAGAGAATACCTCTGGTAAACAACCCCGCGCCTGGTATCTGCAAAACCTATGGGCTCACCGTTAAAATGAATGACCCCTGAAGTCGGAAGCTCCTGACCCAGTATAAGACGCAGGAGCGTGGACTTCCCGCAGCCGCTGGGCCCCACCACTGTGCAGAACTCACCCTCGCTTATGCAGAAATCGATATCGTCAAGGATAACTCTTTCACCGTATTCCTTATATACGTTTTCTATATATAGAATATTATCAATTTTTTTTGTCATAAATATAATCCATGTTACGCCTTACTCTTTATATACCAGGAGTATCTCCGGGCGACATATTTCTTCAGTGACCAGTCAATTACGAAACCGAGAAATGTTATTAAAAATACATAAGGGATAATAATATCCATAGCAAGATACCGCCTTACAAGAAATATGCGGTAGCCGAGTCCGCTGTCAGATACAATAGCTTCAGCGGCAATCAGAAACAGCCATGCGGCACCGAAGGATAGCCTTGTTGTATCAATAAGCCTGGGAAGAACCTGAGGCATAATGATACCGTAAGTAGTCTGAAACTGGCTCGCACCGAGAGTCAGTGACTTAGTAATCTGCTCCTGTGGTATTTTTTTTACTGTGAGGAATATATCCCTGCATATCAGAGGGAATGTGCCTATGAATATCAGCATAATCTTCGCGAACTCATCAACACCAAGCGTGATGAAAATTATAGGCAGTATAGAAAGCGGAGGAATAATCGAAACAAATGTGATAAAAACTGATGACAACGCTTCAACCCCTGGAAAGAGCCCCATGTTGAGCCCGATGACAAGTCCAAGTAACGAAGCAGCAGTCATACCTATAATAATGCGCCTGAGACTCGACACCGTATCAGTGAGCATAAGCCTCTCCCCTGTGCGGGGATCGATCTCAAATGCCATCATATAAACAGCATCACCCATCTGAGTGAAGGTGGGGAGAATTTTATCCCCCGGATTCTCCGCGTGCCTGATCTGAGAAGCTGTGATATAAATAGCAATGGAAAGAATAAAAGGGAGAGCCGTCAGGAAAAACTTCAGTTTACCCGGCGGCTTTGCGGCAAATCCTAAAAACTTCGGATGCCTGACTTCTGATGATATCCGATCACTCATTTCAGAGTTTACCGTCCGCAGCCATCTGCATATATTTATCATCAAAACGGAGCTTCACATTCTTTTTATCTCCAAGCACAGTTCCGTCAGGGAACTCGATCCCCACATAGTCAGCGCTTGCTGCTGCTTTTCCGAAAAGCCCCTTGTCAAAACTGAACTTACGGACATAGTCCATAGTCTTTTTCAGTTTATCCTCTTTAGTGAATTTTGCGGCATCCGCCGCTTTGTAAAACATTGCAGTGGTTTTAAGCTGAGCTATAAACTCATCATAAGTTGCCCCTGAATTTGCAGCCATATATTCAACAGCAGCCTTCATCTTCTCTTTATCCTCAAGGGCCTGCATAGTTTCAAACCATGCTCCGGTGAGAGCTTTCTTCAGTTCATCCGGAGCCTTTGAATGTACAACCATGAGGTCAAGAATTTCCCCCGGAATTCTGGAAGAATTAAAAATCATTAACGCGCCGGGAGTCTTCACAGCATTCATCAGTATCGGGTTCCATGTAACAGCTACGGCATCTTTCTGAGTTTTAAAAATTGCCCCGATTTCGGCATCGCTTGTATTGATAAGAGTCATCTCCTTCTCCTGCATGCCGTTCATGTCAAGAGCTCTTGATAGAAGATAATGTGAAACAGATAGCTGCACCAGCATCACCTTTTTACCGTTAAGATCCTTCAGACTCTTCTCTCCCCTGGTTATTATCCCGTCATTGCCGTTTGAATAATCCCCCACTATGATCACACTGGAATCGACTCCGCCAACTGCGGGGATTGTGAGCGCGTCCATATTTGTCATGGCACACCCCTGAAATTTACCTGCTGTAAAAAGGTTGATGGATTCGATATAATCGTTAATCCGTTCCAGCTTAATGGTGATGTTGTATTTATCCCCCCATTTCTTTAAAATGCCGGCGTGCTCAGCATACTCCCATGGCTCCCACCCTGTGTAGTGAGACCATGCTATACGGTACTCCTTCTTCTGCTGTCCGCATGATAATGAAAAAAAGGCCATCGATAATAGTATAACTGCGATAATTAACTTCTTCATTGTTCCCCCTGTAACGGATTAAAATTAAGATGATTCAATATATGAAAAAAAGAGGCCATAGTCAAATTTTAGAGCATGGAATTTTCTGCTTAATTGTTGACGTTTTACCCGGTTAACCATCACTTATTATAAGGAGTGTCTTAATGGAAAATCCCCGTAAAGATGGAATCCCGCCATACAGGGCAGCAGTTGTTCATGGCGGCCCCGGAGCACAGGGGGGAATGGCAGATGCTGCAATAAAGCTGGCAGACTTTTGCGGCGTAATTGAGCCTCTTCAGACAGAGTGCAGCGCCAATGGCGAAATTGAGGAGCTGCACAATCTTATTAAAAATGGCGGGGAGCCTCCTGTTGTTCTGATAGGGCATTCCTGGGGAGCGTGGCTCTCTCTCCTCACAGCAGCGCGCTACCCGGAAACTGTTTCAAAGCTTATACTTGTTGCAAGCGCCCCTTTCGAAGATCATTACGCTGCCGCAATTCATAAACGCAGAATTGAACGTCTAAGCTCAAAGGAAAAGATTGAATTCAGCTCATTACTGCAGAGTCTCACAGCATCCCGATCCGGCGAGGATAAACTCCTGTCAAAACGCCTGCATAAACTTTTTCTGAAATCAGACTTTTATGAAACAGGTGCTGAGGGTGAGGATTATGGAAATAATATAGAGATGAATTCCAGGGTATTCAATGCTGTCTGGAGCAAAGCAGCGGAATTACGGAGCAGCGGAGCCCTTCTTAAAACAGCTTCTGTTCTGAAATGCCCTGTCCTGGCCATACATGGAGATCACGATCCCCATCCGGCAGAGGGAGTGGAACTCCCCCTGAAACGGGTTATAAAAGATTTCAGATTTATACTTCTCGAAAAGTGCGGGCATTACCCCTGGCTGGAAAAACATGCTTCAGAAAAATTTTATGAGATCCTGAGAACGGAAATTCTGTAAAGACGTATGACAATACGTCTTTACAATATCATTATGCTTCACCCTTAAGCGCCCTGTCTGTATCAGTCATAAGGTCTACCGCATTTTCATAAATCTCGTGAGCTGCAGATGACATATCCCTGAGTTCACCCACCATTTCGTTGAGAATTTCTATCAGATTCTCTATGGCCTGCGATGTCGATTCAACTGCAACCTTCTGTTCATCAGTGGCAGTTCCGATCTTCTTTGCAAGGGATATATTGTCCTTCATCTGTGATATGATGATCTTTATATACTTCTCTTCAATAAATATCGATTCCTGGAGTGTCTGAACCTTGCTGGAGCTTGCCTTCATGTGATTGATCATCTCCCGCATCATCTCCGCTGTCTTCTGAATAACAGCAACACCGTCAACAGTATTCTTCGCGCTCACAGAAAGGACTTTCTCAATCTCCTTGATGCTCTCCTGTGTCTGGAATGCCAGTTTCCCGATCTCGTCTGCAACAACAGCAAAACCGCGTCCCGCCTCACCTGCCCTTGCAGCCTCAATAGAAGCGTTGAGTGAAAGGAGATTAATCTTATCCGCAATGTCAACTATCAGGTTCACAGTTTCTCCAATCTTGCCGCTCTGATCCTTTATAGCAATTACTGTTTTTTCAACCTCCATAAGTTCATCATTGGCAGTTGTGCTTTTATCAGAAACAGACTGAATGTCGGTATAAGTCTCCTCAAGGTTTTTCTTTGTCTCAACCTGAATATTCTTAAATTCATCAATAATGGATTCCATCTTGACGTTCCCTTCAAGCTGTGTAACAGACTCAAAGGCAATCTGCTCTGCAGATCCGGCAAGCTCCTCCATTGTGGCAGACATCTCAGCAAAGCTTGCGGACTGTGTCTCCATCTTCTGATTAAATCCGCTTATAAGTTCATTCTGCGCGTTTACTTTCTGAAAAAGAATATTCATCTTATCTTTAATTATTGCTGTCATAGAGAGTTGAGCTTCAGCATTCTTTTTCAGCTGATCTGTCTGTAACTCCATCCTCTCCTCATATTTTATAATGTCAGGGATATTTCTGTATGTAATGAGGAAAATCACAACCACGGTCAGCATCACAAAAACTTCCCTGTAAACTATGAGGCCCGATGTTATGGGTACTCCATTTATATGACTCTCAAAATAAAGTTCAGCGCCGTTTCTATATGCAAGGTAGATAAAAAGAATCCAGTTTACCATGGCATAAAAACTGAAAAACTTAAAAAGCCTGGGCTGATAAAAAAGATAGAGCATTGCTGCAAAAACAATCACACCCATTGTTGAGTTTGTTGACTGCACAGCATAAGTCCATCCCCCCTGAATCATATAATTATATTTTACCGCAAGAGGCGCTGAAACGCTTATAAAGCCCAGTATCCAGGGGACTATAATAATTTTTATCCCCCTGCTTTTTTTGTAATAAACATAAAAAGCCAGAGCAAGAGCTGTACTATTGACAATGATCCCCGGCACAATCTCCCTTGCTGCCAATCCCGCTATAGTCTGAAGAGTAACTGAACTTGCGAAGAGTATCGAGTATGCAATTATATAAAAAAATGCCCCTCTCCGTTCCAGATGCTGACGCGCTGTGAGTTCTATTTTCATTGCTTCCCCCCTTAAGGCCATGAAACCACTATTTTTATTATCGGCTGAAATGTTTTATATATTAAACTACTTGCATATTAATTATGAAAATAAAGCAATTTAGAAAAAACTTAAATTGACAAAACGGAGAGTTTCTCATATATTCCGTTTATAATAAGGGTGTATATGAACATGGACCGAATTTTCTCAGTAATACTCTCATTCTTTGACGATATTATCCCACTTTTTCTCCCCTCAAAAAAGAAGGGGGTTCTAACAGCTTTTCTTATGATTGCCGCCAATACAACACCTCTTCTCGGAATCATCCTTTATAACTGGAATCCCTTTATAATTCTATTTATTTACTGGTTTGAAAGTGCAATTATAGGTATACTTAATATTTTTAAAATGCTCATAAGCGGAGCGATTCAGGATAAAAAATTCTCACCCGATGATTTCACAATAGCTTTATTCCTTTCAGCTTTTTTCACAGTTCATTACGGTATGTTCATGTTTGTACACGGAATCTTTCTCACTGTATTATATTTTATATTTACTGATATATCTCTCATTGATAAAGTCTTTAATGATTTCGATCTGAGCCCCCTGTTCGGCGGATTTATCCCTGAAGATTCCACCCTTTCAGGGTTTATTGAGTCCGAGCTATTCCCGATTGCCGCCCTCATAGGTTATCATTTGTTTTATTTTTTTTCAAGCTTTATCTGTACAGGGGATTATGATAAAAACATAGCTCAGGATTACATGATGCGCCCGTACAAAAGAATTGTAATTATGCAGATGACAATTATGCTGGGAGCATTTACCTTATTCCTTACCGGATTTAGAAGCATTGCGTTTATTATTATATGGATAGCATTCAAAATAGCTGCCGATCTTAAACTGACAGCGGGTGAAATGAGACGAACAGAAAACACATTAAAAGAGTAACCTGAAATTAAAAATTCAGTGATTTTAGAAAATATAGTTTTACAAATATCGGGGTGAAAATAGTTTATCAGACTCACATTAAAAAGGAACCGGAATGATAGAAAAAAAATTTGAAACAATAAAAATATACTCGGATATGAAAGCAAAGATATCCGGGAATTCACTCACTGTTCTTGAAAAAAGATACCTTGCCCGGAATGAAAGAGGAGACATAATCGAAACTGCCGAAGGGCTCTTCTCAAGAGTGGCACGCTTTGTTGCATCCGCTGATTCTCTTTACGGGGCATCTGATGAAGAGATCAATGAAACTGCCACAAAATTCTATGAGATGATGGCAGGGATGATGTTTGTCCCCAACAGCCCTACACTGATGAACGCAGGTCGCCCCCTGGGGCAGCTTTCAGCATGTTTTGTACTCCCAGTTGAAGATTCTATGGAAGGGATTTTCGATTCACTGAAGCACATGGCCCTCATTCATAAGAGCGGCGGCGGCACCGGCTTCTCTTTTTCAAAACTGAGGCCTAAAAATGACATGGTAAGCAGCACTGCAGGCGTATCAAGCGGGCCAGTATCATTCATGAATATATTCAATGCAGCAACGGAAACAGTAAAGCAGGGTGGGACACGCCGTGGAGCCAACATGGCTATACTTAACATTGATCATCCGGATATCATGGATTTCATACAGGCAAAAACTGATCTCTCAATGCTGACAAACTTCAATATATCTGTTGCTCTCACGGATGATTTCATGAAAGCTGCAAAAAACGGAGAGGATTACGATCTCATTAATCCAAGGTCAGGGGAGAGATGCGGGAAACTCAATGCACGCATGGTTTACGATTTAATAATCGAGATGGCATGGAAAAACGGCGAACCGGGGATCATCTTCATTGACAGGATCAATGAATTTAACCCTCTCAAAAAAATCGGACTCATAGAAAGCACAAATCCCTGCGGCGAACAGCCCCTCCTCCCTTATGAATCATGCAATCTCGGTTCAATAAACCTTAACTCAATAGTGAAAGGTGAAGGGAGCAGCGCGGAGATCGACTTCAGACTTCTGCGTGAACTCACACATGAAGCAGTCCACTTCCTGGATAACGTAATCGATATGAACTCATACCCGCTCAAGGAGATCGAAAAGAAGACAAAGTTGAACCGGAAGATCGGCCTGGGTATCATGGGTTATGCTGATATGCTTATTAAACTCGGAATTCCTTATGACTCAGAAGAGGCCCTCTCTGTTGCCGAATCTGTAATGTCAGCAATCCAGAATGAATCGAAAATCAAATCAGCGGAACTTGCCGAAAAGCGCGGGGCATTCCCCACATTCGAAAAATCAGAATACGCTGCAAGAGATGAAAAACCTCTGCGTAACGCCACAACAACAACTATCGCTCCCACAGGTACAATCAGCATCATAGCTGACTCATCAAGCGGCATTGAACCGATCTTCGCACTGGCGTACGTTCGCAATGTAATGGACAACAACAGACTCATAGAAAGCAACCCGGCATTCGAAGCCGCAGTGAACTCCCTTGGTGAAGGTTACGATAAACAGTATATAATGGACGCCGTTGCTGAACATGGCTCAGCCAGGGAAGTTGAAGAGCTGCCGGAAGATATAAAAAGAATTTTTGCCACAGCTCATGACATTTCACCGGAATGGCACATAAGGACACAGGGGATCTTTCAGAAATATGTGGATAACGCGGTATCCAAAACAGTAAACTTCTCCGGCTCAGCAGAAAAAGAGGATATTAGGAAGGTCTATGATCTTGCATATGAGCTTAACTGCAAAGGTGTAACAGTTTACAGAGACGGTTCCCGTGACAATCAGGTTCTTCAGAAACCAGCGACAGAACAGAAGGCCCCGGCTGAGGCCACAGAAGAGCATGTGGAGATATTCAGAGCCATTGCACCACGGCCCCGGCATGAAATAACATGGGGAGCAACAAGGAAGATGAACACCGGATGCGGTTCTCTCTATGTAACTATAAACGAAGACTCCCATGGGATCTTTGAAGTATTCGCGGCAATGGGTAAGGGGGGCGGATGCGCTGCAAGCCAGACCGAGGCAATCGGAAGGTTAATATCTCTTGCGCTGAGATCCGGCGTGGAGAGGGAGCAGATAGTCAAACAGCTTAAAGGTGTAAGATGTCCGAATCAGGCATGGGAGAAAGGGGGAAGAATCTACTCCTGTTCAGACGCAATAGCTAAAGCAATTGAGAGATACTCAGGAATTGAAAACGCGAAAATAGAAAATACATTCCAGGATGCCGCAAAAATAATTGCTGAAACAAACGGCAAGGGGCATGATAATGTTGTAACAGGGGTCTGCCCTGACTGCCACGGACCGCTGGAATTTGAGTCAGGCTGCTCGGTACGCAGGGTCTGCGGCTTTTCAAGATGCGGCTGATGCCGCATCCTGTCAGTTGACTTTTATAATCTCAATACCCTTCTTCTTTTTCAAAGGTTCTATACTCTGTACTTTCACCGCTTTATTCAATACCGGGCTGGAAAAACTCAGTTCCATACTTACACCAAGGCCCGGAGCAACAATTTTAATCCTTTTGAAAAAAGAACTCTTATCTTTACGTATCATGGACTTAAGATAAATTTCAGCTTTGTTTTTGCTCTCTTTATGCATCAGGAGAATTTTTTCAGGAACCCCGTTTTTCAGATAAATATTCTCAAAGTAATCACTGTTTTCAAGTATGAGATAATAAGCGTTCCCCTCCTCTTTAAGGAGTCTGCTTACATTGTACCCTTTGATAAGCGGAATCCCCCCTGTGAAAAGAGTCTGTATAAAACCATATTCAGCTTTAAAGCCTGAATAGTTATACAGATCGATTTTATTAACATCATCAACAACAAGTTTTTTTTCAGCAGGATAGTAGAAATAGAGCCTTTCCGCCTCCCTGTACACGTCAATAACAGGGCTCCTGAAAATAAAATCCTTCAATGACAAAAAGAAATAACCCTTCCTGTCATAAACTGCCCGCCCCTCAACCTTAAACTTTTTTCCGGATGTCTCGCCGTCAGCAGTAAAGGATGAATTGATTGTATCAGGTGCTGACGCGTTGATTTCATCCAGCACCCTGATCAGCTCCGATGATTTGGCCTTATCACCCTCAATGAGATCTTTTTCCTGAAAAGTATCCGGCTGAGTTGCTGCGCAGGATAATATTAAAAAGCAAAGAACTGTTAGAGTTCCCGCTGAAATTATTCTTTTAATTGCTGCCATTTCCATCTGCTCCCCTGATCTTTTTCAGTTTTTCCTCAACTGCTGCATTCTTTTCAAACTTTAATGCCTTTTCAAAATAAGTCTTTGCCCGCGCCATATTACCTAATTTTAAATATGTATCGCCGATGTGATCATACACAACATAATCCGGTGTACCTGCCTCTTCCAGCTTCTCTTCAGCAAGGAGGAGATATTTCAGTGCCGGTTCATACTCCCCTTTTCTGTAATATATCCACCCCAGTGAATCCAGATATGCGCCGTTGTCAGGCTCATACTCCAGAGCTTTTGATACAAGGGAGAAGGCCTCATCGAGGTTGCTGTTTTTTTCAGCGTAAATATAACCGAGATAATTGTACGCCCTTGCGCTTGAAGGATTATGCTTTATCGCATCCCGGAGATTCTGAATTGCGTTATCGACTTCACCAAGCTTTTCATTGGCAACTGCCATATAGAAATGATAGGTCTCTTCATTATTCTTTTTAGAAATAGCAAGTGCTATACTCTTCCTGGCATCTTTATACTTCTCCTCCCAGATATTCACAAGCCCCATAAAAAAATAGGGGGATGGGTTTTCCGGGTCAATTTCCGAAGCTTTCATGAAATAGTCGAAAGCACGGCTGTACTTCTTCTGTGTACCGTAAAGATATCCGATATGAACCAGTATGTCGGTCTCCTTTGAGTGAGCATAGAACCTGTTGTAGTAACTTATGGCCATTGAATAATTTTTATTCTCTTCATGAGTACGGGCGAGATAGTAAAAGATGTCATTGTTCTCACTCTTAATCTCCATAGCCATATAGAACATCTTCTCAGCAGCATTAAAAATGAAATTTCTGAAACAGGCTGTACCTGCTGCTACAAGCGCTTTATATGCTTCATCCCTGTTGTCACCGCGCGCCCGTAGCTTCGCAAGAGCGATATACGGGCTCACCATGTCGTTTCTGTATTTCATCACAGCGGGAATAATACTCTCTGCCCTGCTGTCATCTCCGGTAAGTTCAGCGTAAAGCCCGGCTGAAGCCAGCCCTTCAAAAGACTTCAGATTTCTGATGCGGGCAAAGTGCTCAAGGGCCCGGTCATCGCTGTTGATATAATAGACATTCCCCAGGATAAACTCCATGTTAGGTTCACCGGGTGAGTTTTTCAGATATAAAGCTGCATACTTTTCAGCATCGTTCAGGTTATAGTAACCCATGGCGGAGAGGGCCAGCATATATATGGTATTCATGTTGTTGCTGTTCAGTTCATATGCTTTGCGGAAATACTGGAAACCTTTCCTGTAGTCATTTTTCGAATACATAATATATCCGGCATTATAATAGGAGTTCTCCAGATAATAAGGAAGGACATCCCTGCTCTTTGATATTTCAATTATCTTCTCAAATTCGCTGAGTGATTTTTCGGTATTGTTTAGATACTTGAAGTAATGTATGCCGAGCATATACAGCGCTGCAGGATCATCAGGTACAGATTGGATATACTTCTCAAGCAGTTCCGAAGCCTCAACAGATTTCTTTCTCACCATCAAAATTGAATAAAGCCTGCTGTACGGCGGAAAAAATTCTTTTTCAGACATTATCGAGAGTCTGGCGTATTCCTCAGACTTCTCCGTCTCACCTTTCATATGATAAAGCTCAGCCAGCTGATAATAAACCCGCCCTTTCGAATCCTCATCAGCAACTGCATTGTTCATCTTCTCAATCGCCAGGTCTATATACTTCTTACGATCATCAGCTTTATCTGATGCGGCAGCAAGATTCTTATAATAAAGCCCCTCGCTGTAGAAACTCCATCCTGAGGCGACCTTCTCCCGCTTCTCAGGCACGGTTTTTATGCTCTCACCCTTTACCGCGTCAGTGGAACTGCACTGAATCAGAAAGAGCGGCAAAAGGAAAATGAGATGTATTTTTTTCATTACGGTATTATTTACCCCTTTTTGATAATCGAGACAGAATAACCCTGTTTAACAATATGTCAAATATAATTGACAGACAGCTAAATTGAATAAAAATCGGATCCGCATTATTAAATATACCCCATAGCACTCTATTCTTTCACTAATAATTGATTGAAATAATAAAATAATGTGTTAT
>DINC01000279.1:0-3471 GCA_002425885.1 Spirochaetia bacterium UBA5550
ATTGTATTTTAAAGGCCATATATTCCCATGGACATACAAATACACAGGAAGGATTAATGAATCTAGAAAAATTTAAAGAACTCGGCTTATCCGAGTCAATTCTGAAGGAACTCCAGAAAAAAGGATTTGAGGAACCTACAGAAATCCAGTCAAAAATTATACCTATACTACTTTCAGATAATGTTGATATAATCGGCCAGGCCCAGACAGGTACAGGGAAAACAGCCGCATTCGGTATTCCAATAATTGAACAGTTAGATAAAAGCACAAAAAATACACAGGCGCTTATATTAGTTCCCACCAGAGAGCTTGCGATACAGGTATCGGAAGAGCTTAACTCGTTTAAAGGAAAGAAAAAACTGCAGATACTCCCGGTTTATGGGGGACAGTCAATTACAGACCAGATAAGACGTCTCCAGAACGGAGTTGATATTGTTGTTGGAACACCGGGAAGAATACTGGACCACATGAGAAGAAAAAGTATTTCTCTTGGTGAAACCAAATATGTGGTTCTCGATGAAGCTGACGAAATGCTCAACATGGGGTTCATCGACGAGGTTGAGACAATACTGAAAGGGACAAACCCGCAAAGACGGACCATGCTCTTCTCTGCGACAATGCCTTCAAGTATTATGGGCATTGCCAAAAAGCACATGAAGGATTACAAACTTATCGCAACAAAAAGCATTCAGCTCACAGCAGAGCTTACTGACCAGATTTATTTCGAGGTTAATGATGCTGACAGATTTGAAGCACTAAGCAGAATCATTGATATGGAAGCGGATTTCTATGGCCTGATTTTCTGCCGGACAAAAGTTGCTGTTGATGAACTTGCCAACAGACTCATAGACAGAGGTTATGATGCGGAAGGTATTCATGGAGATCTGTCACAGTACCAGAGAGAGAGAACATTAGAGAAGTTCAAAAAAAAGAGAAGCAATATACTGGTTGCAACAGATGTTGCAGCACGGGGAATAGATGTAATGAATCTCTCTCATGTAATAAACTATTCCCTCCCCCAGGAACCAGAGGCATATGTACACCGTATAGGGAGAACAGGCCGCGCCGGTAAGAAAGGGATTGCGATTACATTCATCAGCCCTTCAGAATACAGAAAACTGATGTTTATACAGAAAATAGCAAAAACAACTATCCGTAAAGAGAAGCTTCCCCGTGTAGCTGATATTGTTAATATTAAAAAATTAAGAATTCAGTCAGAGATCGAACGTATACTGGATGAAAAAACCCATACAGGTTATCTGAAAGCCGCGAAGGATATGCTCAAAGACGGGAATCCTGAAGAGATACTTGCTGCGATCATAAAATATTCTTTTGACAGGGAATTCGATGAAACCAGGTACCGTGAAATCGGCGACGTATCAGTTGACCGGAAAGGGACTACAAGACTCTTCGTCTCTCTCGGCAAGAAAGACGGGATGATGCCGAGAAAACTTGTAAAGATGATAAACAACGAAACTAATATCCCTGCCGGGAGAATTAATGATGTCAAGATACTCGAAAGCTTTTCATTTCTGACAGTCTCCTTTGAGGATGCAGAACTGATCCTCAAAAGCTTTAACAGCGGGAAAGGTAAAAAACAGGCAGTGGTGCAGAAAGCAAATGACTCCAAAGAGCCTGAAAAGGATAATAAAAGAAGAAGAAGGAAATAACAGCAGCAACAGGATCAGTCATTCACCCCCTGCATAATCGCCGCTTTAATCACTTCAACAAGCTGACTTTTCCTGACAGGTTTAGTCAGCATATCATAAGGTTTAATACCACGGGCAGCCTTAAGTGTCGCAGCATCAGAATTACCTGTGAGAAATATCACAGGTACGCTTATCTCCCCGGTAATTATTTTTGCTGCTTCAACTCCATCTATTTCATCCTCAAGTACAATATCCATTATAACAAGATCAGGACGTTCATTCAGGGCAAACCTTATTGCATCCTTACCCGACGCAACACACCCGCATAAAGCATACCCCTCTTCTCTAATAATCTTTTTCAGCATGGTTGAAATTATTCTTTCATCCTCAACTATAAGTATCCTTTTTGCATCTGTCTCTTCACCGGCACAAGGACGGTTTAAAACCTCATTCCTCTCCGGGCCGAAAACGATCCTGAAATCTGTTCCATCACCCCTTGTAAGTATTATTTTACCATGCAGCTGATTTGTCAGTTCACGCAGAAGAACCATTCCCATTGAATCGGATTTCAGAATATCAAAATCTTCCGGAAGCCCTGTACCGCTATCTTTAACTGAAAGGGAAAAAACTCCATACTCATCTTTTTTAAACCCCACATCAATCAGGCAGTTATTCTGATTTCCGAAAGCATGCTTAAAAGCATTCATCACAAGTTCATTAAGAATAAGCCCGCATGGTATTGCGCGCTCGATTGAAAGATATTCATTATCAAGATCAACATTGAAAACTACGCTTCTGCCGGTTTCTCCGTCGGTAAATGTTTTACGTATTTCAACAATGAGCTCTTTTATATATTCCCTGAAATTAATTTTCGAAAAGTGCTTATAATGATACAATTTTTCATGCACAAGAGACATGGAAAATATCCTGCTCTGCAGAGTCCGGAAAACACTCTCAAGCTCATAATTACCGCTGTTGTCAGCCTTCAGAGATAAAAGGCTGCTTACAAGCTGCATATTATTCTTCACCCTGTGATGGATCTCGCGTAACAGTGTTTCCTTCTCGTGCAGGGATTCCCGTATGCGGATATCCGACTCCTTCCTCTCTGTAATATTTTCAGCCACAGTAAGTATTCTCAGCACATCTCCTGAAGAGTTTATCAAAGGTACTGTTTTGTAATACTGATACTGATTATTGAAAAAAAGTTCAAAAGATGATTCACTGCCGGAAAAGGCTTTATTAAAATACTCCTTTACTGTATCCGTTTTATCTTTAAAGACTTTTTCAATGGGAAGTCCGATTAGCCGCCAGGGATCAATTCCTATTTTTTTAAACTCCTGCCCTGAAGCAAATCCTATAGTATAATCCTTTTCAATAATCGCGAGATATGAGTTTGGTATGTTAAGGGCAATTGTCAGAAGAAGTGTCTCATTCTCCTGCAGGTCTTCCAGAATATTTTTGTACTCTTCAACTGTTTCTACAAGCAGGCTGTTCATTCGTGTAAGTTCAACAGTCCGATCATTAACAATTTCCTCCAGCCGTCTCTTCATTCTGCTCAGTGTAACATGGTTTTTTACCTTTGCAAGAACCTCTTCAATCCTGAAAGGCTTAAGAATATAATCCACGCCTCCCGCATTAAAAGCATCACTGATATTATCAGTTCTATCCGCCGAACTGACAAATATCACCGGTATATCCATGAGTACAGATTCACTCTTAATCGTGCCACACAACTTCAGCCCGTTTTTCCCGGTGAGATTTATATCAAGAATTATACAGTCCGGTATATCATCAGATAATTCATCAATAGATACATCACTCA
>DINC01000279.1:3481-6411 GCA_002425885.1 Spirochaetia bacterium UBA5550
GTATCCATTTTCAGTTAAAAGCTCATAAAGAATCTGAAGGTTCTCCCGGTTATCATCTGCTATAAAAATTTTTCCGTTTCCGGTTTCCATTAAATCACCTGGCATAGAATCATCAGTAAACAGTTTAACGATCTGGACTCTATAATAAAAATATATAACCCCGCGGGAATAATCCATAAAAGATTACGTTTATTGCACGCTCTCTTACTCATGCAAAAAAATAAAACACACGGATGTAAAATCCGAAAATTTTTTTAATATAACATCATGACTATAAAAAAATGATTATGTAAATCCCGTTTCTGCCGATAGAATAGATGTGACATAACTTCACCACATAAATAAAACANNGAATTAATGCAGGAGAATAGAATGAAGAGTAAAAAGTTTCGCGAACTGCTTGAAAAATATCTTGAGATCAAGGGCCTCGATATAATTGTTATACTTAATGACGGCTCAGAAGTTGAGCTCTATAAAAACAGACAGATAATCGATGATATGATAATAACTATTGATAACTGTGACAACAGCCAGAAGATACCCATTGCACAGATTAAATCAGTTGATATGTTCGCAGCATAGCAGACCTGACCGAATCAGGTTTGCTATTTTGAATCAGCAGACCTGATTTTAATTGTCCTCACCAGCTCCCTTATTGCTTCATTCGCAGCATCATTAAATGTATAAGACGCCCTTGTAAGAGACCCGGACCACACGACCTCCCCTGTTGCACAGGAAATAAGCCTTGCAGTAATTCCGACTGATGAAGTTATTTCGAGCCATGAAAAAAGATAAAGAAAGGATGTTGCTGACTGATATGTTCTATAATCATGCACTGAACCGTAAAGCATATAATCAGCACCAATTACCGGACCTGTTTCTGTAATCCATTTAGAGGGAAATTCATTCTTCTCAAGGAAATCAAAATCCACCACTACTGCTGTTTTTTCAATTTCTATTACATTAAAGCCTTTTCGCAGGAGGGTGGACTCAAATATATTCCGGGCAAGTTCACCTGAATTATTTCCTTCATTATGATTATAATCCTTAAAAGGGAGCACAGCAATCTTATCCTTTTTTCTATCAACGCTCCCCTTGTTAAAGAAAGAAGTTTCGCTTACACAGGAAAGATTCATTATAAAAAATAAAAATATCAGTATTAACGATGCTGTTCCCTTTGCAATTGTTTTCATAATGACCCCATGCTAAAATGTTCTTCCAACCCCGAGTTTAAAAAATATTACTATGCCGCTGCTGGTAAAGTCCTTCCCTGTGGGTATATTAACCTGCACTGTCTCCTCATCTGAGCTGAGAAGCCTGGCCCCTATTCCGCACATCAATTCAGGACATATAAAAGTCTCCTCTGCAATCTCATAATCAAACCCCACGGAAATCACCGCGTGGATGATATATGAATTCACATCATTAATTGTAGAGAACTGCATAAAAGGTCCGGCACCGAACCAGGGATTAATAGGCTGCAGATTAAAATGCCTGAGAACAGAAAAACCTATTTCATGAAGAGGAATCTCACCCGCTCTATACTTCATATCATCAGGACTGCTATTGATAACAGCGGGATAAAAAAACCAGTTACTTCTGATGGATATATATGGATTAAGAAGATAATCAAAAAACCACCCCGTTGCAGAGGCATAAGTCCATGACGCGTCATTTTCAACTTTGACAGAAGCTGAATCAATAGCAAGATATGATGATGCCCATGACATGGTAAAATTCGGCCCCAGCATTCTTCTCTTGCCGGCAAGCAGATCATTTTCTGCAGCCATAACAATAAAAGAAAGCAGCAGTAAAATTGAGATCCTGATTCTCATTAATCCCTTTCTATGATAAAATATCAGTATTTCTTACGTTCACGGTTGTGATTCAGGCGGTTCATTATGTATAGAGCAAAAAACGCTCCGATAAAACCTGCAATGATATTCACGCCCGCACCCCTTGAAAGGAAATCGAGAACTACAACGAATATATCATAAAAGAGTCTATCAAGCATAAGCCCCCCGATCAGGGCCCCTATTACACCGACAACGAGTCCACCTATATATCCGCCAAAGAGATCACGCTTTTTGATATTATAAAAAAAGAAGGCCACAATAGCGCCGAGGCTGATGTATATTACGATAGCTTTGATAACAATTAAAAAACTTCTTAAACCTTCAGACATTATGGTTACCTCTTATAATAAATTACACCCTCTCTATTCGAGTCAGCTCATAATAAAAAAATCAGGACTTATGTAAAGAATATTTCTCCTTTACCTTCACGGATTACCACAATTTCATCATCTGAAAGATCAGCCACTGTTGATGGTTCAGCAGGCTTAGGACCCGCATCAATTACAAGATCAACCTCATTCCTGAAAACTTTTTCAAGTTCCCTGGGATCAATAAGGTACTCACCTGACAGGTTAAAAACGCTTGTGGCAAGGATAGGTCTCCCCAATGCCCTGACTATATCAAGGGCTATATTATTATCGGGGATTCTCACACCTATTGTTTTCTGGTTAGTTACAACGATTTTAGGGACAAGTCTGGAAGCCTGAAAAATAAAAGTGTACGGGCCTGGGAACGCCTTTTTCATTATTTTAAAAGCCTCATCAGATACATTGCGGACATATTCAGATATTTCTGAAATATCTGTGAAAATAAAACTAAGGGGCTTTTTCTTATCCATTTTTTTGAGCCTGTAAATTTTCTCGATGGCTCTTTTATCTTTTATATCACATCCATAAGCATAGACTGTATCTGTGGGGAAAATAATGACTCCACCCTCTTCAAGGATATCCTTTGTTTTGCTTATAAGCCTCGTCTGAGGATTTTTTTCATTAATAACAAAAATCACATCAATAATCCCGGTCACTATTTATAAAAATATACACCATATATTTTCACTTAAAGCAATCACAAAAT
>DINC01000126.1 GCA_002425885.1 Spirochaetia bacterium UBA5550
CAACGTGAGCATAGTGCCTGTTCGGTGTCTCATACTCCTGGTGAGAAGTAGCAATTGTTATACCTCTCTGCTTTTCCTCAGGCGCATTATCTATCTCATCAAAGTTAATCGCTTTACCTGTTCCATACGCTGTATGGAAAACTTTTGTAATAGCAGCTGTCAGTGTTGTTTTACCGTGGTCAATATGTCCGATTGTACCCACGTTAACATGTGGCTTGGTTCTTGTAAATTTTTCCTTAGCCATTGGAAATCTCCTTACTTATTTAATTTTTTCACATTATTTCTTTTTTTATTATAAAACACGCAATTAAAAATAATTGCAATGTAACTACATAATTGTGCCGGTACTCATTCTACAAGCGAGTTTTTGAAATAAAAAAAAAACTCGATATTCTGTCAAGTAAAATAAGCCAAAATTGCCTGTNNTAACAGAGCTATCGGTTTCAATAAAAATGTCAGGTTTTTGTAAAAACTATTAAAATTTCACCGCTCAGACACTCTCTGAAACAATAATATTTTTGTAAAACAAAAAATAAATTAATTCAAAATATTCCGCTAATCCTGCCAAGAATTCTATTCATAACAGCTTCAGGAACCAGATCATAGTGAGAAAACTGCAGAGTATGAGTCGCCCGCCCCTGGCTCATTGAACGTACTGCCGTAGCGTAACCGAAAGCTTCTGATAAAGGAATACGTGCATCTATTGNNCACAGCTCCCCCCTGTAATCAATATTCTCCATTTTTCCGCGTCTCTGGCTTATATCATTAATTATGTCACCGGTGTATTCTTCAGGTGAAACTACTTCAAGTTTCATAATCGGCTCCATGAGGAAAGGTCTGGCTTTCCTGGCTCCGTCTTTCATCGCCATATTTGCAGCAATCCTGTAGGCCATACTGGTTGATTTTAGTTCATTGTATTTCGCGTCCAGCAGTGTAACTTCCACATCATCAAGTTTATATCCTGCTATAACTCCCCCCTGAAGGGAATCATTAAGGCCTGCTTCAATATCTTTGATGAATATTACGGGAATGGTATCTTTGGACACTTTGTTATGGAAAATAAAGCCTTTGCCGGAGCCTGCAGGAGCAAGGCTGATTTTAACATGCCCGTAATTGTCCTTACCTGCAATCTGCCTCTCATAAGTATGTTCTTCGACAGCCTCACCGGTAATAGTCTCCTTATATGTCACCTGCGGTTTTCCTATATTCGCAGGGATATTAAACTCCCTTAGAAGCCTGTCCACGATTATATCAAGATGAAGTTCCCCCATACCGGATATTATCAGCTGACCTGTGTCCTCATTTATACTCGATTTGAAAGTGGGGTCCTCCTCTGAAAGCCTTGAAAGAGCAGAGTTAAGTTTCTCCTGGTCCGCTTTCGATTTCAGTTCTATAGCGATGGAGATAACGGGTTCCGGAAATATCATTTTTTCAAGTAAAACAGGGGTATCCTGAAGGGTTACAGTATCACCGGTTCTTGCGCTCTTAAGCCCCACTGCTGCAATTATATCACCTGTATAGACCTCCTCTATCTCCTCCCTGTGATTTGCGTGCATCCTGAGAAAACGGCTGATTCGCTCCTTTTTATTAACGGATACATTAATTATCTGCTCTCCGCTCTTTACTGATCCGGAGTAGACACGCATATATGTCAGTTTACCGACATGAGGATCTGTCATTATTTTAAAAACAAGTGCGCAGAAAGGTTCCTTGTCGTCAGCTTCACGTGTAAGCATGATTTCGTGGTCATTTACATCATGTCCCTGCACCGCAGGTATATCTTTTGGCGAAGGGAGGTAATCAACTACGGCATCCAGCAGCGGCTGAACCCCTTTATTGCGAAGAGCTGAACCGCAGAATACCGGAAAAATCTTCGTGCTGATGGTAGCCCTTCTTATGGCCTGTTTTATTTCACCTTCATCGGGAGTTTTCCCTTCAAGGAACATCTCCATGATATTCTCATCACAATCTGCAAGTTTTTCAATTATATGTTCACGTCTTAACTCCGCCTCAGCTTTCAGATCTTCAGTTATCTCAGCTTCGCGAAAATCTTTCCCGGAAGGATCGTCCCAAAGAAGCATCTTCATGGAAAGGAGATCAATAACTCCTATAAATGAAGATTCAACGCCAACCGGCATCTGCAAAGGAAGCGGTTCTGCGAAGAGCTTATCCTTTATCATCCGGAGGCACATTTCATAATCAGCACCTACCCTGTCCAGTTTATTTACAAAACATATCCTGGGTACGTGGTAACGGTCAGCCTGACGCCATACAGTTTCGGACTGGGGCTCCACTCCTGCAACTCCATCAAAAACCGCAATTGCCGAGTCAAGTACTCGCAGACTCCTTTCAACTTCAATTGTGAAGTCAACATGCCCCGGTGTATCAATAATATTAATAACAGTATTTTTCCACATGCATGTAGTAGCAGCGGCGGTTATTGTTATCCCCCTCTCCTTCTCCTGAACCATCCAGTCCATTTCGGCAGTACCTTCATGTACTTCACCCATTTTATGGGTCTTGCCTGTATAAAAAAGAATCCTCTCTGTGAGAGTAGTTTTACCCGCGTCGATGTGGGCCATGA
>DINC01000125.1:0-8052 GCA_002425885.1 Spirochaetia bacterium UBA5550
TTGACGTCTTTATTCGTATCAACATTGTGCATACTCTATTTTACAGTTAAAATGCCGGTACTACTCTTAAAAAACCGGACAATCGGCACTTATTGACAAAAAACAGTCCGGACTTAAGGTAATGGCACATATATAAAAAATAAACATTTATGAATCTGGAGGTTTTTTGAATGAAGGTTTTTAAAACACGGGTCCCTGCAATGGTTCTTGTAACTTTAGCAGCAGGAAATCTTTTCGCAAGTCACTACGACTATCTTACTGATTTAAGTGCGGAGTGGATCGCAAGCCCCAACAGACTTGCAGTTACAGATAGCGCTGATGCTGCTGCATACAACCCTGCAGGTACAGCATTTATGAAAGATGGTTTATACGTCAACGTTTCAAATCAGACAATCCTTAATTACTATGGTGCTGAAGTTGATAGCGCATATCCCGGTGCAACTGATTATGATTCACACAAAGCAAGTCCCCTTGTACCTAACGGATATCTTGTATACAAGCAGGATAACTGGGCTGCTTTTGGTGCGGTAAATATTCTTTGCGGCGGCGGGAGTTTATCTTATGCTAATGGGCTGCCTTCAGTAAATGAAGCAGTGAGAATGGCAGCGATGGTAGGAGCTTATGGTGCATTGGCAACACCGACCAGCCTTGGTAATGAAATAGTTAATGCTTCTTCTCAGGAGTTGAAAGGAGGCATAAATGTTGATCAAAAGTCAATGGGTATTGCCCCATCAATAGGGGGATCATACAGACTTAATGATATGGTTTCTGTATCTCTTGGTGCAAGATATATCAGCATGATGAAGAGAAGCATTGCAACATTTGTAAGGGGTGGTAACAATGGTATTGATGTTAAACTTCTCGATGTAGAGTTAACTGCTGACGGATTTGCAGGTATAGTGGGGACTGATATAAAACCAGCTGAGAATGTCAATATTGGTATATCTTTTGAAAGCCCAACTATGCTTGAGTATACTGTAGATGTTAAAACTGATTTATCAAATCCTGTTGCTGGAGTGATGCCAAAAGTTTCGGCTGCTAATGGAAACACTGATGGAGGAAAATTCAGGTTTGACCTCCCTGCAAAGGTTAACCTTGGTGCTGAGTATAATGTAACAGATAATTTTAAGGTTATGGTGTCAGGTATCTATTATTTTTCCAAATGGATGAAAATGGAGAAACTTGACTCAGCCGGTAACAGGGTAAATCTTACAGAAAAGACTCACTCCTATGAGATCGGCACAGGATTTGAATGGAAATTCATACAGAATGTCGCTTGGACTGGGGGTGTTGTATGGGATTACATCAACCAGCCGGAAAACCAGACAAGTGATGCACTTTATAAAAATGAATGCATCAATATTGGTACCGGTTTTTCAATTTACCCTAATGATAAAACCAAGTTCACTATAGGTTTCATGAGAAATATCTATCCTGATTTAGAAAGAAAAAATGGAGCTGTTGTTAATCCCGGCACTCCAGTTGCAGCTTCTTACGATGAAACATACCACAAAGAATCCTGGGTTGTTGCGGTCGGTATGCAGTATCATTATATGTAATTTAAGTCACAAAATATATTATCAAAGGCATCCTTTCAGGATGCCTTTTTTTATTGACTGAAAACCGTTTCCGGAAATGATTCATATAAAATGGACAGCATATACTACATCTATATTATGAAGTGTGCCGGAGACAGGCTTTATACAGGTTACACATCTGATCCGGAAAAAAGATTCCATGAACACAAATCGGGTAAAGGGGGGGCAAAGTTCACAAGGGGATTCACGCCGGTTTCAATTGAAGGATTATGGGAGATAACCGGAACAAAGGGTGACGCAATGAAAATAGAAGCTTTCATAAAATCTCTGAAAAAAGCGGATAAAATTCAGCTTATTGAAAAACCCTCGTCACTCGTAGAACTTGTTTCTGAACGATTTCCGCAGATTGAACTTCGTGTATCAGAAAAGCTCTCTGTGTTTCAGTGACTCTCCGGCAAACTTTAAGATATATGCAAAACAATGCTAATATAGCGGTTAACGATTGAATTAGTCCTCTTCCCGTCATTCCCGCGCAGGCGGTAATCTCATAGTACTATTTTATGAGATTCCGGCATTTCGTTGTCACTACGGCCGGAATGACGAGGGCCTAATTGTTTCGTGAAATGCTATAATATAAAAAATATTAAATTCATGACAGAGGAGAGTATAAATGGCAGAAATTATAGACGGTAAAAAAGTCAGTTCTGAAATACGTGCTGAAATAAAAGATCGTGTGGCAGAGCTTAGTAAAACTTACGGTAAAGTGCCGGGCCTTGCAGTTGTACTTGTGGGTGATGACGCAGCTTCCGCAGTTTATGTAAGGATGAAAGGGAAGGGATGCGATGAAGTCGGTATGAATTCATTCCAGCATATACTCCCCGGAGCCACCTCACAGAGTGACCTTCTGACATTGATAGATAAATTAAATAAAGACAGTAATGTCAACGGTATCCTGGTACAGCTGCCTCTTCCAAAGCAGATAGATGAAAAAGCTGTAATAAATGCCATTGACCCCATCAAGGATGTTGACGGATTTCATCCGGTAAACGTAGGTAAACTTGTTGCAGATGATGAGTGTTTTCTCCCCTGTACTCCACACGGCTGTCAGATCCTTATCAACAGGCATGTAAAAGATCTTAAAGGGAAACATCTTGTTGTTGTCGGACGCAGCAGTATAGTGGGCAAGCCTGTTGCAAACATGATGCTGCAGAAAAATGATCAGGCAAACTGTATTGTTACAGTCTGTCATACTGCCGCAAAAGATATAAGCGTTTACACAAAACAGGCTGATATTCTTGTTGTGGCAGCAGGGCGGGCTATGACTGTTACCGGTGACATGGTAAAAGATGGCGTGGTTGTAATTGATGTGGGAGTTAACAGAATTACTGATCCGGCAGATCCTTCTAAAACTAAAATTGTCGGTGATGTTGATTTTGGTTCAGTTGAGCCTAAAGCTGCCGCAATAACGCCAGTTCCGGGAGGAGTAGGGCCAATGACTATAGCTATGTTACTCAGTAATACTGTTAAGGCTTTTGAAATGCAGAACAGATAAACCCAAACAAAAAAGCTGCCCGGAGGCAGCTTTTTTAATTTCTGTATAGACTTAACTTTTTCAGTGATGAGATTCGTCATGTGCTTCATGGTGCTCAAGGTGCGGGAAGAGCGGAAACCATTTTGCAAAAACCATATAAATCAGTATCATGCATGCGAAGCATCCGAGAGTAATGAGCCATTCCTGGATTGTAGGCATATATGCGGTGAAGCTTTTCCACGGGAAGTTGGGTACTGAAAAACCGTGAAGAAGAACACTGAGTTTACTGGTAACTATCGCAAAGATACCGCTGCATGCGCCGATAACCATGAATTTCTCCTGCTCCCTGTATTTCTTCTGATTAAGGAAAAAGAGCGCGCTTATTATAAGTGCGAATTCGAGAACCAGCATCCATACACCGTAATATCCGCCCCACATATCGAAATAATTTCTCTGTGCCATGGGAGCAAATTTTGCAATGCCTGTATATACGTCATATACTCTGAAAACAAAATAGCCGATGAAGATCATTCCTGATATCTTTGTAAGGAGCTGATATGATTCCATTGGAACAACTTCTTTTTTCATTATTTTGCCTGCAATGTATGGCATCATTGTCATGAATGATGTACCGCCTGCCATTGCAGCAACTATTGCCATAAAGAAGAAGTGAGGTGCGAACCAAACCGGCCTTGCGTAAAGAACTCCCCACATACCGCCGCCCAGAGAACCCTGGTGGAAGAAAGAGAGGAATGTACCGCCTGCTGCCATTGTCCACATAAGGAGGTGCATGTAATGAGCTATTGCTGCAACAACCTTGTTTTTAATGAGGACTTTATGTTCAAGTACAACCGGGATTAGCTCTACAACAAGAATACAGAAGTATATTGATAAACAGAAGAATACCTCTGTGAGCATTGATGCCGGATAAACTCCTTTTCCCCAATTCGGATACGCGAAACCGAACCAGCATCTGAGAGGCTGCCCCAGGTCGAAAAGAAGGAAAACGAATGTAAAGAGATAACACATAAAACCGATAAGCACTGTCGAACTGATTAGCGGACGGAGTTTATCGACTCTGAATATATAGAGGAAGTAACCTGTTGTAAAAGCGCCCCCTCCGAGAGCAACAAGCCCGAGGTCACCGATAATCCATGCGCCCCAGGTAAAGTTATTGTTCATGTCAGTATATCCCAATCCCCAGAAAAGGATCTGGATAGCGAAAATCCCGAAGAGCACTACAAGCCCTATGAGTACATAGAGTGTGATTCTCATGTTCTTCGAAGATTCCTGAAAAATGTTTTTAATAAACTGTATCATTTATCTACTCTCCTCGTTCCCTGTTTCAGGAGTTCTTTTTAAACCGCATCATATCGCGGAGCCACTTCTGGCTTGTGAGATAGTAAACCTTCGGATTAGCATACTGTTTTTTGCTCATTAAAGCTTTCTGTTTTTCCGGAGTTTCATCATCTACTGTATTAACAAGTCGGACCGCCCTGTCGCTTTTTGCGAGTTTAGATACTTCAGATTCAGGATCGTTGAGATCTCCGAAAATTATAGCACCTGTTGGGCATGCGCTTGCACATGCGGGAGTATAGAGGACAGCGTTGATATCGAGGATACCATTTGCAGTTGCTTTGTCTCTCTCTCTCTTCCAAATGTGGCTGCAGAATGTACATTTAACGATAGTACCTCTGGAGGCAACTGATACATCCGTGCTTAGAGAATTTTTAAATGAGCCTTCATATTCAGGTTTCCACCAGTTAAATACCCTTGCCTCGTATGGACATGCTGTCTGACAGTAACGGCAGCCGATACACCTTGACCATATCTGGCTTACTACTCCGTCATCACCAACGTCTGTTGCAACTGCCGGACATACGGAAACGCATGGAGGATCAGCTTTATGTTTGCCGACTGCATTACCCTCACACTGCTGGCACATTTTTGGAAGAAATGCTGTTTTAACATCAGGGAATTTTGCGTCCCTGTCATTTGTAACTTTCATAAGTTCAAGAAATGCCACCCTTTTGGGTACATCTGAATCATCTTCGAAAATAGGCATGTTGTTTTCCTGGTTACAGGCAATTGAACATGCTCCGCAACCGGTACATTTATCAAGATCTATCGCCATACCCCATTTTCTTTTCATTGCTGAGTCTTTAACTATCATATTTCACCTCTTAGCTGATTTTAACACGTGTTGACCACCAGTCTGCTGCACCTGTCAGCGGGTCAACATCAGCGGTCATGATCTTTTTGGGGTTAAGCCCTTTCTCATTACCATATTTTGTATATGATTCGTGGCCGAAACCGAGAGGTATGGCTACAGTTTCCGGCGCTACCACATCTGATAAATGCACGTATGCTTTTCCGAGTTTTCCTCTTGCGGAGGAGATTTTAATTGAACTCCCTTCGGAGAATCCGTGCTTTTTACCGGTCTCTTTATTCATCATAACATAGAACTTGCCTAAATTTAAAACACTGGGGTCTATGCTTTTAAGAACATAGGGGAAAGCAAGGCCGTCACCGTCACCTACAAGCGGAGCTTCGTAAGGGACAAGAGTTACCGGGTATTCCGCATTCTGGCCGAGTTTTTTCTCGTATGCTTCAATGTCAGCTTTAATTTTTTCGAAATTAAATGAGAATTTTCCGCCTGCTGTTTCTCTGCCTGCTGATTTATAAGCATCAGCCGATGTTTTAGGGAGAGCATTTTTAGTTTTATCAACCATTGCTGCCAGAGAAATGATTATCTCCTTGGCATCTTTTGATTCTTTGAGAGCTTTAACTGCCGGTTTGGACTCAGGAGTTTCTGCTTCAAGGAATGAAAGCGGAGGGAGTATATAGTCAGCATAAACTGCTGAATCATTCATGAGCGGAGCAATTGCAACTACGAAAGCTTTTTCAAGTTTCTTCTTCAGCTCTTCGCCATAAACGCTTTTATAAACAGGATCTGAACCGTTGAGGAACATCATTGAAAAGCTGCCTTCTTTGATGAACTTGTCAAGACCCGCAAACTCAGCTGTGTAAGATACAGCACTGTTTTTTACAAGTGTTGCAGCACCTGATTTTACAAGAGTGTTGAGGCAGTATACAGCTATAATTTCAGCAGAAGAGCCGCTTACTCCATGAGCACCTTTCCCTGCAACTGCAACAGGATTTTTTGCTGCAGCAAAATCATCAGCAAGCTTTTTAATTTTATCTTCGGCAACTCCTGTGAGCTTTGCAACTTTACCGAGAGGATATTTGTTTATTATAAGCTGTGACCATTTTGCAAAATCATCACCGGATGATGTCATTCTTTTTGCTGTGATCAGGTAATTTGCCATACCGAATGCAAGAACTGCCTCTGTTCCCGGGTTAATTCCGACAAATTCGTTTGCTATTCCGCCTGTTCGTGTGCATACTGAGTCAGCCTGAACTATTTTTACATTATTCTTTTTCCAGTTAAGGAACTGTTTCTGCATCTCGACAGCATTTCCCCACCCTTCAACAAGTTTTGCTCCGAAGCTTAGGATAAAGTCTGTTTTTGCGAAATCATATTTAACATATCCGCCCAGAGCATTGGATGTTATTGAATTAAGTGATGGCTCATAATAAACATTGTTGCTGCCGGCGTTTCTGACGAACTTCTCCATGAGCTGGCCATTAAGAGATTCGTTTTTGTTTACCGCAGCGATTGTATTTGCTTTCCCTTCGTTTACAAGGGCATTCATTTTTGAAGATATATCTTTCAGAGCCTGATCCCATGAAACAGGCTGATAGTTTCCGGAACCCTTCTTCCCTGATATTTTCATCGGGGTAGAAATTCTTTCCGGATGATAGAGGAGCTGAAGTCCGTTAAGGCATGCAGGACAAACTCCGTCTTTAGATTCAATTTTAACAGCTCTGTTACCTATCATTCTGACAGATACTTTACAGCCGTTTGTACATGAATCACTTACTGCCTGTACATATTTTTCAATACCAGGGGCCGGTACATACTGATCCTGTGACCACTCTACGAGCCACTGAAATCCGAGAAAAGGAGCCCCGGACAATGTATAGCCGGCGAGACCGCCCACCACAGCGCCACCGCCGATCTTTAAAAAATCCTTTCTGTCTATTTTTTTCATAAGATTAACTTACTCCTCTCATTCATTAGTCGTGGCATACCGCGCAGGCATTGCTGATATTAAGAGCTGTGTGACAGTCCATACACTGGCCCATTAACATTTTACCTTTGATCATTCCGGTGTCGGTGGAGTTCGCTTTATCACCGTGACATGATCCGCAGCGCGCTTTCTTTCTGCCGTCTTTAAATTGAGCGGTCATAACAACCTTATGGCTGAAAAATACAAGATCAGGCTGTTTTGCCCATGAAGTCCACGGTTTGTCTGAATCCTTGTATGAATCAAACATCGTTTTTTTCCTCGGGGTCAGATGATCCTGAGCTGTTGTAACTCCATCACGGGCGTGACACACTGTACATTCGCCCACTGTGGGTATACCTTTGAATCTTCCGTTTTCCTCATATCCGTGACATGTCTCACAGTCTGTTATCCCGTATTTTTCCACATGAGTTTTGTGGCTGAAGGGGATCTTCTTTGCAGCATCAGCCTGCATCACGTCCTGGCAGCCTTTCTGGGATATTCCGAAAAATATCCATGCAAAGAGTATAAAAGGGGTAAAAAAAAGCAGCAATGAACGTCTCACAAAAATTCTCCTTTTGTTTTTATTTTTGAAAGAGTTGTAATTCTTTACACCTGAAAAAGTGATTAAAAACTGGAACCGGCGGTGCATTAATAGGCTGCACCATTTTTATAATAACCCAACTCTTTTGCTAAAATCATTTTGGCTAAATGTCAATCAAAATTATAAAAAATTTAATCCTGCGGGACGGTTATTTAATAAAATTTTAATATGCTAAAATTACTATTTTATATAATCATGTATTATTCAAGATGAGTTTTGCTCTGACCCCTCATTATTAAAAGTAATACA
>DINC01000125.1:8068-31154 GCA_002425885.1 Spirochaetia bacterium UBA5550
CCAAAATGCGGATTGAGCGGTGATATTTTCTATTGACAAATGTGACGGTTGTTCCAAAAAGTCACTTATGAAGATAAATATCGATTACCGGAATGTTCTGAAAAAATCGGTGAAGTATATTCTTATTATTCATGCAGTTTTTATTGCTTTTATGGTTGTAATGTCAGTTTTATATATATACATTAATCCCCCTTTGACTACTCTTCAGCTATACAGGTCGCTTTTTAACGGATATAATTCCAGAAAACACTACGATATTTCTCTCCGGAATATACCTGGAAAGTATCAACGCCTGCTTGTTTCCACTGAGGATCCGAAGTTTTACAGACATTATGGGATAGATATTGATGCCATGGGGACTGCTCTTAAAACGAACTGGAGGTACGGGAGGAAGCTTTCAGGAGCGAGTACAATTACACAGCAGCTTACACGGACACTTTTCCTGTTTCCTGATAAATTATATATTAGAAAATACCTGGAGGTTATCGGGGCTCTGACTCTCGATGCGATTGTTCCCAAAAAAAGGATTCTGGAACTCTATTTTAATAATGCTGAGTGGGGTAGGGGAATTTACGGCATCCAGAGTGCAGCTTATTATTATTTCGGATGTTCTGTGAAGTCTCTTTCAGATGACCAGGTTCTTAGGTTACTATCTCTTCTCCCCTCTCCATGCAGGTATTCCCCTGAGACTTTTGAAAGAAGAGGGCGTCTGCGAACCAGATATAATAACCTCAATGAGCGTCTTGAAGTTATAAATTCAAAGATATGAANNTATTTCACATATAATTTAATAAGAAATGTGATAATTCATATCTCCTGAAAGCCCATACATCCCCCGTCTGTCAACACCTTCGTATGGGCCACCTTCGCCTCTCATGTGAGCAACTCCAACCATTACCCATCCGTCAGATCTCAGAAACATCTTGATTTTATGGGCATCAAGCATGCCGTCAAGAAGAGCTGAATCGATCTGGCCGATTTTGTTATCCTGATACATAACCTGCATATTCATATCATACCTCCTTCGAGTGATATAAATATTCCCTTATTTTATGAGGATACTTAAGCATCTGGATGTTTCGGAAAATAATCTCCAATGAGAAAAATCGATCAAAGGGGAAGAGGCTCTGACCCCCGGAACATCCTTAAGGTATTTAAATCCATAAAGTAAGCCTTTTCCTGTATGCATCTTCGTATGCCAGGAATTTTTCTCTTCGTTCACAAAAACTGTGCCCGAGCCTGTTAAAATATTCATGGACTGTGAAGCGCAGCGGTAGTATAAAATTTTCATCGAGATAACAGTTTATGAAACCGATTTCATTTTTTCTGGGATCATGGGATATTCCTTTTCTTACCGGATTATATCCGATATACCATAATAGCCAGAGGAGATATTGTTCGGGATTATCAGACTCCTCTATAATTGTGGAGCCGTATCTTTCATTCCAGAAAGGGCCGGTCTCTCCGGTTGCCCTGTTATACTTCTCAGCCATTCGTGCTTTGATATACTGCATTATCCGGGATATTGTTTCTTCATTCTCAAGTGTTTTAATGATGAGATGAATATGATTGGAGACTGTTTCTGCTGCAATAAGTTCAAAACCATATTTTTCCTGGCACATTTGAACTGATTCAATAAAGTGTCTCTTGCCGTATCTGCTTTTAAGCAGGTCTCTTTTTCCGTGGCATCTGGTATAGCAGTGGTATGTTGCTGTTTCGATAATTTTTCTTAAAGGTCTGGCCATGTTCTTCTCCGGATTAATTTTTTGAATAATCTGTTATTAATACGTTTCCGGATGGGGTAGATTTGAAAAAAAATCGGGGGTCAGAGCATTTTTTTTAAAAATGAGGCTCTGACCCCCATATTTTTCCGGTTTACTACTTGCATAAAACATATCCTGACGTTTTATTGAAATTATGCTGAAACATCGCCATTCTGTGCCATACTTTCCAGGTTTCCGGGATAGATGTATCTGTTTAATTATATTATGCGGAAGTTTTAATGAGTAAACTTAATATTGTACACAGCATACCTGTCTCTCTCCCGGAGAGGGAGATTCTCTTCAGAATGAAATATAATGTTCACAGGACAGAGATGGATGATGACTACAGGAAGAAAATTATTTCTGTCATGAACAGAGGGTTTTCACAGTGTGAGCCCAGGGGAACATGGATTCTTCTGGATATTACAGGGAGAGACGGGAGTTCTGTTGTCTTCGAAGGCGGATTTACTATTCAGAGTGAGTCTATCGCGAAACTGCTGGCGCGTTCGGAATCTGCGGTATTTATGGGTGTTACTGCAGGAGCGGGTATTGTTGACCTGGCGCGGGAGGCAGTTGAAAAAGGTGATGGTTCTTCTGCCGTAATCTATGATGCTGTGGGTAGCGAAACCGCTGAGGCTGCTATTGACTGGCTCAACAGGTTTGTGGGGTCAGAGCTTCGCCGCAGAGGCAAAGTCCTCACCCCCATGAGGTTTTCAGCCGGTTACGGTGATTTTCTGCTTGAAAACCAGAGGCTTTTTTATGAACTGCTTGATCTTAAAAGGTTCGGAGTGAGCCTCACTGAAAGCTGCATACTTTTACCGGAAAAAACAGTAACAGCAATCGCGGGTGTGGAAACCCCTGCGGTTTAGCCGTTGATTTCTTTCATCTCCGGTATCTCCGGCCCGGATAAATTAAGTTGTAAATATACTGCCGCAGAGATATTGTATTAACATAAGAGTTTAAAATCCTCCGCCAGCAAAAAATGAAATTTATTGAGGAAACGATATATGAATAAAAAGGAATTCAGGGAATTAGTGGAGAGCGGGCTTGTCATTCTTGATGGAGCAACCGGCACAGAGCTTGCAAAAAGGGGGATGCCCGCAGGGGTATGCCCGGAGATATGGTGCATTGAGAATCCTGCTGCCATTAAGGATCTTCAGGATAAATATATATCTGCCGGGAGTAATATTATTTATGCTCCGACTTTCGGCGGCAACAGGTGTAAACTGGAGGAGTTCGGCCTTGAAGAGAGGCTTCATGAGATTAACAGCTCGCTTGCTGCTCTGTCTAAGAAAAATGCAGGTAAAGGGTATGTTTTCGGCGACCTTGCTCCCACAGGAAGATTTGTTGAGCCATTCGGCGACATGCTTTTTGAGGATGCTGTGGCGATATACAGGGAACAGGTGCTCGCTCTCATTGATGGCGGTGTTGACGGCTTTGTCATTGAGACAATGATGGATATTCAGGAGGCCAGGGCAGCTCTCCTTGCGGTGAAGGAGGTCTGTGAGCTCCCTGTTATGGTGAGCATGACTTATGAGGCTGGCGGCCGCACTCTTAACGGCACAGATCCTGTTTCTGCATTAATTACTCTTCAGGCGCTTGGTGCTGATGCGGTGGGGTGTAACTGTTCAACAGGGCCTGCTGACATGCTCAATGTTATAAGGGAGATGAGGGGTTACGCGAAGATCCCTCTTCTCGCGAAGCCCAATGCGGGTATGCCGAAACTCAAGGATGGCGTGACATTCTTCGATATGGGTGCAGAGGAGTTCGCCTCTTTCGCTGACCAGTTTATTGCCGCAGGGGCTAATATCATGGGCGGATGCTGCGGCACAACTCCGGAGCACATTGGCGCTTTGGCTTTAAAAAGTAAAGGTAAGAAAACAGACCTCTCTTTCAGAAAAGGGCTCAGTGCTGTATCATCAGCGCGTAAAACAGCTTTTATGGGGGGAGGGATGCCTCTTTCTGTGGTAGGTGAGAGGATTAACCCCACGGGGAAAAAGGCGCTTCAGGCAGAACTCCGCGAAGGGAAGACGAGCATTGTTCAGGAATTTGCCCTGGAGCAGCAGATTAAGGGTGCAGCGATACTTGATGTAAACATGGGGCTTTCGGGAATTGATGAAAAGGAGATGATGCTGAAGTCAGTGAAGCTCCTGTCAAAGACCAGTGATCTTCCGCTCTGTATAGATTCAACCAGCCCTGAAATTGTTGAGGCAGCTCTGCGGATATACCCGGGCCGTGCGCTGGTGAATTCAATCTCTGCGGAGAAGGAGAGGATAGAGAAGACTCTCCCCATAGCTGCTAAATATGGCGCAATGTTTATACTCCTTCCGCTTAATGACGCAGGTATACCTGCAACACTTGAAGAGAGAAAAGATATAGTTGAATATATACTTAATGAGGGAGCAAAATACGGGTACACCACTGATGATGTCACTGTGGATGGTTTAGTTATGACCGTAAGCTCTGACCCCGCTGCGCCGGCACGGACTCTCGATTTAATCGAATGGTGCAGCCGTGATAAGAAAATGAACACTATCTGCGGGTTGTCCAACGTGTCATTCGGGCTCCCCGCGCGTGAATGGATTAACGGTGCGTTTCTGGCAATGGCTATCTCCCGGGGACTTACAATGGCAATAGCCAACCCCTCGTCAGAGCAGCTTATGAATACTGCTNNTTGCTTTTTCCTGTGACGCTCTTGCTGGCCGTGATAAAAATCTCACTTCTTATGTGGAGAAGTTTTCCGGTGCGGCAGGTGAATCAAAGGCTTCTGCTGAGGCTCTGACCCCGGATAAACTTGTTTTTGAATCTGTTCTTCGCGGGTGGGATGACAGGATTGAGGAATCGATTAAAAAAGCTCTTGAAGCAGGTATACCTGCACAGAAAATTGTGGATGATTCGCTTATTCCTGCAATTACACTGGTTGGAGAAAAGTACGACAGGAAGGAATATTTTCTCCCTCAGCTTATAATGAGCGCTGACACAATGAGAAAGGGCTTCACTGTTCTGGAACCGCTCCTTGCAAGTGGTGAGGGTGTGAGGAAAGAGGGGAAGATTGTAATTGCGACAGTTAAAGGGGACATTCACGATATCGGGAAGAATATTGTTGCGCTCATGCTGCGTAACTACGGTTTTGATGTTGTGGATCTGGGGAAGGATGTTCCGGCAGAGACTATTCTTGACCGGGCAGTGGAGGTTAAGGCAGACATTGTGGCTCTCTCCGCACTAATGACAACAACTATGACAGAGATGAAGACCGTTATAAATCTCTCCCGTGAGCGTGAACTGAAGTTCAAGTTTATGATTGGCGGTGCTGTTGTTGACCAGAACTATGCTGATGAGATTGGCGCGGACGGTTTTTCAAAAGATGCGATGGATGCTGTAAAGCTTGCCAGGGCGCTGGCATTAAAATAGAAACAGGCCGCGGTGCTCAATTGCTCACTGCGGCAAGTGCCTCCACCTCATTCAGAATTCTGTTCAGATCTCTTGAATCCGCTGAATACCTCATTATACTCTGCGGATTCATTTTCATTATCACATCATCTGATACTTTCAGCCTGAACCTCGAAATCTCTTTTACAAGTACTGCTTCTATATTCCGGCATTCCTTTTCGGGAGAGTTAAGCACAAGACTAATGCAATCTTTATGAAGAAATATATGGCTTTTCCGGCCTGACGCTTTCTTCAGTTCCGGATGGAGGATCTTCAGAATCATATCCTTCTGCTTCCTGTCAGCATCAACTCCGGCGAAGATGTTTATCATAAGGATTGTGAACTCTTTACCTTCTGCTGATGCCTCATATATACTCTCTTTTACTCTGTTTACAAAATATCTGCTGCTGTAAAAACCGCTCTCTGCATCAGTAATTATATTATTGGTGACAATGTAATTATTGATCTCACTCGCCAGGTCACTGATGTCTGACTGCTCCAGTGATATATTTACAGTTGATGTTTTCTTTCCCGGTTCAATGTCAATAATCCCTGTAACTGATCCTTCAAATATCAGAGGTACCCTTACAGTATCTCCTCCGGCTGTTATATATGTTCCCGGTTTGCTGATATTTTCAATCTCGGAAATGGCAATCGAATCAAAAGTCACTGAATCGATACGGATTATACTTTTGCCTTTCAGTTCGTAGGATTTTGACAGCCTGTTCTCTGTCATTTTTATATAGAGAGAGATTGATTCAGGAGACATGCTCCTGTGAATTTTTGTAAAGAGATTAAAAACCTTCCGCGTAAGAGGGTCATAAGAATCCTCTTCCTTCAATGTTTTTTTATTGATGGGGACATTATTATGCAGAGTTCCGGCCTCCGGAATCAGTGAGAGCTCATTCTCGTCTATCTGTAGAGCAGATCCGCTGCTATTGGTGCCGGTCTCATTTTTATTTTTCTGAGCGTCGGGCTGAGTTTTTTTAGCATCAGACGCGGGCGTTTTTGCCGGTTTCGGGTTCTTCTCCCCTATAACGATTGTTTTTATCCGGTACTCCCCGTTGTCTTTTATTACTCCTGCTTTCCGCAGAATCATAATTATCCCGGCTGTCAGTATAAATACTCCGCTTATAAGAAGAATTACCTCAAGCGCTATCCGTATTATGGTTATTCTGTCCATTTTGAATGCGTAAACTGCTATTGTGCTCTGACCCCCGGAGCTGAATTTTGTGATGTATAGTTTGTCTGTGATCCAGTCTGTTCCGCTGTAATTTTTTATAACCGGAGTCTTTTCATCTGCTTCAGAAAATTTTTTCTCTTTTATATCCCTTACCAGGTCATCAACAACTTTTCCGGAATCGAGTAGTGAGTCGTTTTTTGCCATGAAGCGGAGCCTCTCCATTCTGTCTGTTATTGCTATGGCTGCAATGGAGTTCTCCCGCGATATCAATTCGTTGAACAGCTTTTTCAGTTTTTCGCTGTCAGGCGACTGATCGCTGTTCAGTTTGTCAGCAAGTGGTTTCAGCGCTGAATTTTTTACGGAAAGAAGTTCAATATAGTTTTTTTCCAGATGCGCGCTTCTGTATATATAATAAACCGGCATAGCCGTAAAGGCAATCAGCATAAATATAAATATAGCAGTCAGTTTTGTTTTCATCGAATTTATCCCTGAAAATNNCCAGAATACCTTATATTCAATGTCGGAATAATTACTGAACCTTTAAAGGCAAAATAACGGGGAGAAATAAAAAACCGCTCACAATGGAGCGGTTTTTGGAGTGATATATTTATTGCTCGTTTAGAACTGAAGCCTCACTGGGCTTACTTCAATAAGAGGGTGATCGTCCAGTTTTTTTCTGAATTCAAATACGCTACCGAACTCACCTATAGCCACACCCTCAACTTCGAGAGTGTAATCATGTTCCGGAGCATAGAGTTCCATCTCTTTAGCGTCTTTCACTATATGCTCAACAGGTTTATATTTCTCAAGTGCAACACCCGCAGGAGGAGCGTTAAGAATTGATTTAATCTCTTCGCCATATTTCTTCGCGTAAGCTCGGCCTTCAAATTTAAATGAAGCGCTTTTAATCTCTCTCGCGGATTTTGTGTATTCAGGCTTTATATATCTCATAGGGCCCATATTTTTGCAGGCCTGCTGAAGTTTAAGATGGAATTCCTCCTCCATGATGATGTGGTGAAGCTTTGATTTCATGGAAGCCCATTCTTTAATGATCTCTGTTAAGGTTTCGGCTTCGATATTCGCTTCTTTCCCGGAGTACCATTCCCATTTTTTTCCGGATGCCAGCATGAATCCCTCAAGCATGCCGGAGATTATTTCAATGTCACCTTCAAATACTACTTCATAATATTTTTTACTCATTTCTATCCCCCCAGTTTTTTAGAAAAATACAAGAGTCACAAGGATAAATACCGGTATTAAAATAGGTATTGAATACTTGATCATGTATCCGAAGAAACTCGGCATTGGAACTCCGTTCTCTTCAGCTATTGCCTTTGTCATGAAGTTCGNNCGTTGCCAATATATGTATTTGCCCCCATGAATACCGCTCCGGCACTTATAGCAAGGAGTGTGCCTGCGTGAGTCCCCATGAGATCAACAGGGTTGCCTCCGGCAGTGTTAAAGAATACAAGGTATGTCGGAGCATTATCAAGGAAGCTTGAAAGTATGCCCGTTGCCCAGAAGAAGTGAGAGTTTATAAACTCACCGTTGCTGTCCACAACTCCTTTGATTACTGCACCCATGGGGCCCTCAGCTCCTGCTTTAAGCATTGCTATGGGTGTAACCATTGTCATGAATATTGTAGCAAAGAGTTTTGCGACCTCCAGGATCGGTTCCCAGTTGAATCCGTTCCCGGCACGTATCTCTTTTTTCGATACTTTAAGTGAAACAAATGTTATAAGGAGCAGCAGCGATACCTGCAGAATCGAAGCTGTTGGAACTGCAACATAATGCAGGGTAAATGCGATCCCCAGATCCATGCTTGAAGCAAGAACTGCAAGAATGATGCAGGGGAGGAGAAGCATATTCGGAACACCCACAAGCTTGAGTTTCTCCTTCTCTCCTGAAGAGTCGGGCTGTCTTGTCTCTTTTCTGTAATAGTATGTATCCATAAAAAAGAAAATCACAAGGAGTATTCCAATGACAAATGCTATAAGGGGGAGCATGTGAACAGCTGTCCAGAAGAAACTAACCCCTTTCAGAAATCCGAGGAAGAGCGGCGGGTCTCCAAGCGGTGTAAGCCCCCCTCCGACGTTTGCCACTACAAAGATTACAAAAACAACTATATGTACGCGGTTTTTTCTCCACTCATTTGCTTTAAGAATGGGTCTTATCATCACCATTGCAGCGCCCGTTGTTCCCATAAAACTGGCAAGCACTCCGCCGATGAATATCATAAGTGTATTGATTTTCGGAGTTCCGGCAAGGTCCCCCTTTAGCTGAATTCCCCCTGCAACTGTAAATAGAGCAAGGAGAAGAGTTATAAACGGGATAAACTCAAGCAGATAGACTTCGAGAAGATAGAAAGCCCCTGTGTTAATTCCGAAATGAGAACTGAAGGCCGTGAAAAAAACAACCCACCAGAAAAGTGATACCTTGCCGTAGTGGTGGTGCCAGAAATGCGGTATAAGGAGCGGCATTAGCGCTATTGATAAAAGTATACCAACAAATGGTATTATCCAGACTAAGCTAAGATTTTTTGCATCGATATGAGGAGCGTGATGTTCGCCTTCTGCTCCATGAGAGTCATGTTTTGCACTCTGCTGTACAGATTCCGTTTTGGCTATGCTGTGATCCCCGGAAGCGGGGTTTTCTCCGCGAGCCTGGAATACAAAAGTTCCTGCGGTCAATATAGCAGCAATAGCAATGAATGATATTACTGTCTTCTTCATTGTTTACTCCGGTTTTTTTTTAATTCTGCTGTAACTGGTCTTAATCTGTCAAACAGATCACTGTGAAATTTAATAAAAATAAAAGGATGTTTCAAAAAATTAATATATGAGGATTGCGTTNNGATTGCGTTAAAGGATGTTTGAAGTTTATTGCCCGACGCTGGAGCTGTAATTTAAATTTTTTATACTAAACAAAAAAATAGTTAAACATTTGACGGGTGTATCCGATATAAATTATGTAGAAATAACAAACAATTGTAATGGAGGAATTCATGAATATATACAAATTGCAGAAAGAAACCGGACGAAAAACAGAAAGAAAGGTTCTCTCCACTAAAGTATCCGCTCTTAAAAGAGCAGCAGGCGGGGAGGATATAGTCACTCTCTCAGATGAAGCAATTGAGAAATTCAGGAGGGACAGTTCAGCAAAAAACAGGGAGGAGTATCTGAGGGATCTGGCTCTTCAGCATATTAATGATTACAGCCCTGAACTTGAGAATCCTGAGGATGATCCGGAATTTGTGAAAGCTGAAAAACTTTCTCTCCTTGCGGAACTGGTTATCCGCGTAGCTATTCCCGGTAAAAGCAGCCGTATTTATGGGAGTGTCACTGACTTTGTTGTAGAGCAGCTTTCGGGGAGTAATAATAACAGCCGGTAAGCGGTGTTTTAAGCTGATAATAATTTTAAATTTACGCTCATAAAAAAACTCCTGAAATAATTCAGGAGTTTTTTTATGAGCGGGTAGCGGGAATCGAACCCGCGTAGTTAGCTTGGAAGGCTAAAGTTCTACCATTGAACTACACCCGCAATGAAAAGAACTAAATAATTTTAAGCTCTGTGCGTCAATAAAAAATTTTTCTGATTCTGTAAAATCTTTTTTATATCGGGAAAATATTCATTTATCGTCTATCCGCTCCAAAAACTGCACATAAAAATTTTCGATTATAGAAAAAATCGTTTTTCTGATTGACATTTATGTCTCGTATGGTTAAAAATGGGGAAAAGTGGTGAATTTTGTTGAATTAATCCAATTTAAGGGGTTTCCGGGTATAATTTATGTTCATGGGAGAGTATTCCCCCGCGCTTGACGACAAGGGGAGAGTGGCTATCCCTGTAAAGCTGAGAAAAGCTTTCGGGGAGGATGCACTGGTTGAAAAACTGGTGGTTACTCACGGCCTGGATAAATGCCTCATGGCCTTCCGGAATGAAGAATGGAATGAATTTGTTGAAAAGAAACTCATGCCCCTTTCCCAGTCTGACCCTAAGAACAGGATGAGCGTCAGGTTCCTTGTTGGAGGAGCCTGCGAATGCGAACTCGATAAGCAGGGGAGAATGGTTATACCTTCAAACCTTTTAAAATATGCAGGTATCACAAACGATGTAATTATACTCGGTCTCTTTAATAAAATTGAGATATGGTCAAAAGAGGTTTATGAAGAGTGCAGACCGGACGGCGCTATTATGAATTCATTCGCCGATGAGATGGGATTTTGAGGACGGTTGCTGACTGATGGGACATAATCATACAATAGATGAATTTTTTAATGAATCATACATACATAAACCTGTTCTCTGGCGCGAAATTGTTGACATCATAGATTGTTCTTTGAAAAAGGGGAGTGGCCATCTTGTTGACTGTACTCTTGGCGAGGGGGGGCATTCGGAGATTTTTCTTAAGCTCTATCCCGAAATGAAGATTACCGCTTTTGAAAGGGACAGTGAAATTTTAGCAAGGGCCAAAGAGAGGCTTTCGGCTTTCGGCAGCAGAATCGCATATATTAACAGCAACTTTTCCGGCATAGCAGATCTCCTACCTCCGGACAATCCGCCTGATTATATCCTGTACGATTTCGGTATCTCATCGTATCACTTTGATAAAAGCGGCAGGGGGTTCACCTTCGCAAGTGACGAGCCTCTGGATATGAGTCTCGGATGTACTGAACTTAACGCGTCTGATGTGATTAATAAGTATCCGGAAAAAGAGCTGGCGAGAATATTCAGGGAATACGGCGAAGAGAACTGGGCTGCCTGGATTGCGAAGATTATTGTGGAGCGGAGAGCTGCGAAGCCCGTTGAAACTTCCGCAGAGCTTGCGTCTATTGTACTTGCAGCAATTCCGAAGAAGTTTCATGTGAAGAATATTCACCCTGCTACACGGGTATTTCAGGCTGTGAGAATTGAGGTGAACCGTGAACTTCAGTCTATTGAGGCTGGACTTAAGGGGGGATTTCAAATGCTGGCTGAAGGTGGGGTAATGATGGCGATTTCATTTCATTCCCTTGAGGACAGGATCGCAAAAATTTTTTTCAGGCGGATGAAGGACGGCTGCCTCTGCGGAGCGGAGCCTGACAAATGCAATTGCATGAACAGGTCTTTTGCTGAGCTTCTTACAAAGAAACCGGTTACGGCTGATGAGGATGAACTCAGATGGAACAACAGGTCCCGGAGTGCTAAACTCAGGGCTGCAAGGAAGATAAGAAGTTTCTGACGGATTATATATGAAGTATTTTATGGTAGTATTTATGATGAGTGTTTTTGTACTCCTCTACGTGTGGCAGAACATTGAGGTTATGCGGATGAAGATGGATTACAGAAAGCTTGTCAAAGTCGAGCATGAACTGACTGAAGAAAATAAAAGACATCTCGCGGAGCTTGAGAGGCTGCGGAACTTCAGGATAGTTGAAAATGCGGTTGCAGGGAAAGGTGTGAGAAGAATGCAACCGCAGGACATGCTTGTGCTGAAAAACGAAGAAAAGAAAGAAAACGGTAAAAATGAAAGCAAGTGAGATTCTTAAGGGATCCTGTGAACTGATTACCACTGCGGGTTGCGCTGATCCGGCGTCTGTTGATATAACATCAGTGGAGTATGATTCAAGACGCGCCGGTGCGGGAAGCATGTTTGTGGCTGTGAAGGGCTTTGAGAGTGACGGGCATTCATACATTGAGGCCGCTGTTAAGAACGGATGCCGCTGTGTGCTCATCTCGGATGAGAGGCTTCAGGATTTTATTCACCTTGAATCTGAGGGCGTTATGTTTCTTGTATCCCATGATTCGCGCAGGGCTCTTTCAAGAGTCTCTTCTGTTTTTTTCGGGGAGCCTTCAAAGAGGCTTCATATTACGGGGATTACCGGTACTAACGGAAAAACATCAATAACATATCTTCTTGAATCAATATATAACAGCAGCGGTTATTCATGCGGAGTCATAGGTACAGTAAATTACAGATGGAAGGGGAAGGTTCTTCCCGCTCCGAATACCACTCCTGAGTCAAAGGATATACAGGAACTTTTAAAGCAGATGCTTGACGATGGTGTTACTCACGTTGTCATGGAGGTTTCGTCACATGCCCTTTACCTGGACAGAGTTGAGGATGTCTGTTTTGACAGTGCAGTTTTCACTAATCTGACACAGGATCATCTTGATTTTCATAAGACCTTTGATGCTTATTTTGATGCCAAGAGAAGGCTTTTTGAACTCCTTGAGAAAAGCTGCAAGCAGAACAGGGCCGCAATTATAAACACTGATGATGATTACGGCAGGCGGATTTATGAATCGCATAACGGGTATACATTTAAGATGATCTCATACGGAGAGAGTGAAGGGGCTGTTCTCCTTGCTGCTCCTGAAAGTATAGACAACTCCATTACAGGTATAAGCTACAGGTTTGTCCATGGGCCGGACAGGAGAGATATAAAACTTAAACTTGCAGGGAGATTTCAGGTGTACAATTCACTTGCGGCTCTGGGCTCCGCTCTTTATTCCGGGGTTGATATTGATGATGTGATTAAAGGGATGAGTAAACTTGACTCTGTACCCGGAAGGCTCCAGGTTGTTGACACAGGGGCGGGTTTTTACGCTGTGGTTGATTATGCCCACACAGGGGATGCTCTGCTTAAACTTCTTCAGTCAGTTAATGAGATGCCGCATAACAGGGTGATTACTGTATTCGGCTGCGGTGGAGACAGGGACAGGACAAAACGCCCGGTTATGGGGAAGATTGCGGTTGATAATTCAGATTTCGCGGTTGTGACAAGTGACAATCCGAGAACTGAGGATGCAAATGCTATAATAGATGATATAATGAAAGGAATTACAGGCGGAAGTTATATAGTTGAACCTGACAGGGAGAAGGCTATAGAAGCTGCGATTAATATTGCTGAAAAAGGCGATGTTGTGGTGATTGCCGGAAAAGGGCATGAGGATTACCAGATAATAGGAAAGACAAAGCATCATTTCGATGACAGAGAGATGGCGCTTAAATATATGAACGGTAAAAAGAATTGAAAGATATTTTCAGAACAACAGCGGGTGAAGTTGCAGCAATTACCGGAGGGAGATTGATCTCCGGCACGGATGAGCTGGTTCTGGAAACCATAACAACAGATTCCCGAGAACTGGGCGGGAATAATCTTTTCATTCCGATAGTGGGAGAGAAGTTTGACGGGCATGATTTTATACCGGAACTTTTTAAAGCGGATAAAATTTCATGTTCTCTTACAATGAAAGAGGGGTTTGAAACCGCAGCATCTGATTCAGGGAAAACTCTGATTAAATGCGATGATACTCTTGCCGCTCTCGGAAAAATTGCGAAATTTCACAGAAACCGTTTTTCACCTCTCACTTTGGGGATTACCGGAACTAACGGAAAGACAACAACGAAGGAGCTGATTTATTCGGTTCTTTCTGCTAAATACAAGACTCTGAGAAATACAAAAAATTATAATAATGAGATTGGTGTCCCATTCACGCTCCTTCAGATGGAAGCTTCACATGAAGCAGCTGTTATTGAGATGGGGATGAACCACACAGGTGAAATCGAAAGGCTGTCGAATATAGTTCAGCCTGATATAGCTGTAATTACAAATGTGGGAGCCGGCCACCTCGAGTTTTTAGGCTCAGTTGAAAATGTTGCTAATGCCAAGTCCGAAATCCTTTCCGGAATGAAGAGAGGTTCAACACTTATCGCTAACAGGGAGACTGAATGTTTTCATATAATTGAGAAGCATGCTTCTGAACACGGTGTGAATCTGTTAACCTTCGGTCTTGAAGCGGGAGCTGATTTCAGGCCTGATTCTTTTAAACTCACAAGAGAGAGCGTTTCAGTTACTTACAGGGGTAGAAAAATTTCAGTCCCCCTTTACGGCAGGCATAATATTTATAATCTTATGGCGGCAATTGCTGCTGCTGAAGCAGCGGATGTCGATCTCTCTGATGCTGCTGAAAAGCTTGCATCATTTGAAAATGTGGGGGGACGCAGCGAAATTATCGACAGGGGATATGTAATAATCAATGACACCTACAATTCTAATCCCCTTTCCTCTCTCTACGCTCTTGAATCAGTGTGTGATGTTTTCCCTGACAGAAAAAAAACCGCTGTGCTTGCTGATATGAAGGAACTTGGAGAACTCGCAGGGCTTTATCATGTGAAAGTGGGTGAGTTCGTTGCTGCGAGAAAATTCAACCAGCTTCTGCTGTTCGGGGAGATGTCGGAATATTATGAGAAGGGTGCGTCAGCCGCAGGTATGAACCCGGATAAAATAAAAAAGTTTGATTCAAAGGATCAGATCGCTGAATTTATTTCATCAAGGCTTTGCGATAAGGATGTGGTGCTTGTTAAGGGATCGCGTTCGATGAAGATGGAAGATGTTGTTAACAGACTTATTGCATGAGGTAAAAAAATGTTTTATCATCTGATACTCCCTCTGAAGGAGTATGTATCATATTTCAGGCTTTTCCAGTATATATCTTTCCGTTCGGCATTTGCTGCGCTCACTGCATTACTGCTTGTTCTTATTTTCGGCGGGCTTGTTATACGCTGGCTTCAGAGGCTGAAACTCGGAGAACAGATAAGAAATCTCGGCCCCGAGAGCCACAAGTCAAAAGCGGGAACGCCCACTATGGGTGGAATACTGATTCTTGGCGCTGTAATTGTGTCTATGGCATTCTGGGGTAATTTCAGCAACCATTACCTGATTGTTCTTGTTGCCGCAACAGTAATACTGGGCGCGCTTGGATTCATAGATGATTATATAAAGGCAGTTAAGAAGAAGAAGGATGGAGTTAATCCTAAAGGAAAACTTATTGTGCAGATTGCAACAGCTTTTGTTGTATCTGCTGTAATATATTTATATCCTTCAAGCGCGAAGGATGCCACAACTCTATATGTCCCCTTTATTAATCAGGCTGTACTGGATCTCGGTTTTTACTGGATACTTTTCGCTGTAATTGTAATTATAGGCAGCTCAAACGCGGTTAACCTTACAGACGGCCTTGACGGGCTTGCAACAGGCACTGTAGGTATAGTTGCAGCCACTCTTGGTATTATGACTTTTCTCACAGGCAATATTAAAATAGCAGATTATCTCGGGATACCTTATATCGCGCACAGCGCGGAACTTACGGTTTTTCTTGCAGCGCTCACAGGCGCACTTATAGGTTTTCTCTGGTTCAACAGTAATCCCGCAACAGTTTTTATGGGAGATACCGGCTCTCTTGCGTTAGGCGGTATCATAGGTATAGTTGCTGTTATGATCAAGAAAGAGATTTTTCTTTTTATAGTCGGCGGGATCTTCGTGATGGAAGCACTCTCTGTTATAATACAGGTGGGTTCATTTAAACTCAGGAAGAAGAGGATTTTTAAAATGGCTCCGATCCATCATCACTTCGAACTTTCGGGGTGGCCGGAGCAGAAGGTGGTAACAAGAATGTGGATCATCGGTGTGATCCTTGCAATACTGGGACTTGCGTCGCTGAAGATATTGTAATGTGATCTTGATTGTTTTATAATAAGTTTGTAACAGTTTATTGAAGTATCAGATTTCTCACCCGGAAAATTAAAGGGGTTCGAAATGTCAGTTCTTAAACTTTCAAAATGACAGGTAATGAATGATGTCAGTATTAGTGTTAGATATAAATACAGATGCAGAAAAGAAATAATATAATGAATAATGATTATAAAAATGTACTGGTAGTTGGCCTGGGTTACAGGACCGGACTTGCCACATCAAACTTCCTCATTGCAAAGGGGAAGCTGGTAACTGTCACGGACGTTAAACAGGAACATGAACTTAAAGATATAATTGCAAAACTAAATCCTGCTGTAAAAGTAATTGCAGGGAACCAGTCTCCGGAGATACTTGATGCCGGATTTGATCTTATTGTTCTTAGCCCCGGTGTCCCGAAAACTATTCCGCTAATTATTGAGGCGGAAAAGAGAAGCATACCTGTTATAGCAGAGATTGAACTTGCATACAGATATATGAAAGGACACATTATCGGTATCACCGGAACTGACGGAAAGTCAACGACCACAACTCTTACAGGCCATATTTTTAAAACTCTCGGTTTTAAAACATTTGTGGGTGGTAATATCGGTGTACCTTGTGTGTCATTCGCTGATGAAACTACTGACGATTCTGTAACTGTGATTGAGCTGTCATCATTCCAGCTTGAAACTATTGATACATTCAGGCCCGATGTGGCGGCAATACTCAATGTTACTCCTGATCATCTTGACAGGTATAATGGAATTGATGATTACTTCGCTGCTAAAAAAAGAATTTTTATGAACCAGACTGATGAGGACTGGTTTGTCTATAATATGGATAATAAAATACTTACTGATGCGGAAGGGGAATATCCTGCCCATGTTTTAAGATTTTCAGTTAATGACACTCTGAACGCGGATTCCTTTTTTCTCAATAATTCAGTGTATTACAGAAGTGAAGTGATAGATCTGATTATTGCGGAGGAGAGAGAACTTAAAATAATAGGTATACATAATATGCAGAATATTATGGCTTCGGTATTGATGACAGTTGCCCTGCATAATAAACTCGGTTATAATCCGGATTTTGACAGAATCGTTGAAGCCTGCCGCTCTTTCAGCGGCCTTGAACACAGGATGGAGTTCGCCGGTGAATACATGGGGCGGACTTTTGTAAATGATTCGAAAGCAACAACTATCGGTGCTGTAGAGATGGCAGTTAAGAGTATAAAAGATAAAGGTGTGATTATAATCGGCGGGAGAACAAAAGGGGATGATTATTCAAGGCTTGTTCCTGTTCTTAAAGATAAGGCAAGAACAGTTGTGTTAATCGGTGAATCAAGTGACCTCTTCGCTGAAATTTTCAAAGGCACAAATTTTGTAAGGGCAGTCTCTATGGAGGATGCTGCTGTAAAAGCAATGCGGTCATCTGAAGAAGGTGACATGATACTGCTCTCTCCGGCTTGCGCGTCATTTGATATGTTCAGCAGTTATGATGAGAGGGGCAAAGTCTTCAAAGAGTGTTTCAGAAAACTATCGGAAGGGGAACTCTCCTGGAACTGAGAAATATAATAGATACACGCAGAAGGGGGGAGCCGGATCTGGCGCTCTTTGCCGCTATATTCGCCCTTGCGGGGATTGGCCTTGCCATGAGTTACAGTGCAAGCGCAGTTTACGCATATAGGGTGTTTGGTGATTCTTTTTATTTTCTTAAAAGGCAGACGCTCTGGTTTTTGATCGGATTCGGCGCACTGATGTTCTTTCAGAATTTTGATTACAGACAGTATGCGAAGTATACCAGAGTAATGCTTATAGCGACATTTTTACTTCTGATATTTGTTCTTATCCCCGGCGTCGGTTCCAGCGCCAAGGGCTCTTCAAGATGGCTTAGTCTCGGTTTTATCGGAGTTCAGCCCTCGGAGTTCGCAAAACTCTGCTGTGTGATTTACCTTGTGAAGATATACTCTCTTGAGGAGGGTGACAATCATGTACTACAGCTTCTTATTCCGATGCTTGTAATAGCCGGAATTTTTGTACTGATCATGATGCAGCCCGATTTCGGGACAGCGATGGATCTTCTGCTTATATCTGTTATTATAATATTCGTATCTGGATTTCCTCTTACATATATTCTTTTTCTTTTTATACTGAGTATACCGATGTTTTATCTTCTTATTTACCAGGTATCATACAGGTGGGGGAGGATTCTTGCATACCTTAATCCATGGGATGACAGGTTCGGCATAGGGTATCATGTTATTCAGTCTTTTACCGCATTTAAAAAAGGGGGGCTCCTTGGAGTGGGGCTTGGATTCGGAACACAGAAGATTGCAAGACTCCCTGAGCCTCATACTGATTTTATTTTTGCAGTAATCGGGGAGGAGGCCGGACTAATAGGGACAGTTTCCCTGGTCCTTCTTTTCTGTTTTGTTTTCTGGAGAGGGATACTGATCGCTCTTGCCGCTCCGGACAGTTTCGGCAGGCTCCTTTCCGTGGGGTTAACACTCCTGATTGTGGTGCAGGCTTTTATCAATATGGGAGTTGTGAGCGGGTCTCTACCTACTACGGGTATACCGCTCCCCTTTATAAGCTATGGAGGTTCATCTCTCCTTACATCTATGATCGCATCGGGAATTCTGCTTAACATTTCAAGATATCGTGAAGCGGCATTCCGTGAAGTTAAATTTGAAGAGGTCTGGAACAATGAGTAAAAATATACTTATAATCGGCGGAGGAACAGGGGGACACATAAGCCCCGGTATCGCTCTTTACGAAAAGCTGCGGGAAGACGGCAGGATGAATCCTGTTTTTCTTACGGGAGTTTCGGATATGAGGTTCTCCTCCCTGGGTGATATTGAAACTGATAAACTTTATACATATAATCCTCCGGCAATGACGAAGAATCCGTTTAAAGTTCCTTTTTTTATTCTGAAGTTTTTACGTGCTGTTTTAAGAACCGGCAGGATTATCAGAAAGAACGGCATTGATGCAGTTGTTGGAATGGGGGGATATGCTTCTGCTCCGGCACTTGTCGCTGCAAGAATTAAAAAGATACCGGTTTTTTTATGTGAGCAGAATTCAGTACCGGGCAAGGTTACTCTTAAGATGGAAAAGTATTGCCGCAAAATTTTCGGCACATTTGAGGAGTCAACTGAGTACCTGAAGTTTCCGGACAAGTTTATCCGCACCGGTAATCCGATAAGAAATAATGTACTCGTACAGATTACGAAAGAAGAAGCGAAGAAAGCATTCCATCTCGGGCACAGCGAAAAACTGATTTTTGTTGTTGGCGGGAGCCAGGGTGCTGTGCGTCTTAATCAGCTTATTCTTGGACTCAAGAAACAGTATCCCCGCGAATTCAAAAATATAGGTGTTATCTGGAGCACCGGAGATTTTTCCTTCGCCGAGTATAAAGAAAGATCACAGAATGAACTGGATGCAGGGTCACTCTATATATCTCCATATGTAAAAAAAGTAGGGAAAGCGTACAGGGCATGCGATATCTGTATATCAAGATCAGGAGCGGGAGTTATGATGGAGCTTGCGGCAGCGGGAGTCCCGTCAATACTGATACCCTATCCATATGCTGCGGATAATCACCAGGAGAAAAATGCCGATGCATTTGTTAATGCAGGTGCGGCAGTAAAAATTAAAGATAATGATGCTGTTCCTGAAAAAGTTGCCCCTCTGCTTTTTGAACTGCTGAATAATAAAAAGAAACTTAAAGCGATGTCCGACTGTGCGAAGAACGCCTCAAAGATCGATGCAGCGGATGAAATTGTAAAATATATAAAATCAGAACTGGCAGCAGGAGTGAAGTAAATTGTTCAGAAAATCTAAAAAGATGCATTTTATAGGGATCGGCGGTATCGGTATGAGCGGTATTGCAGAGATCCTGATTAACCTGGGATATGAGGTGTCCGGCTCTGACCTGAAAGCTTCAGAGCAGACAAAGAGACTGGAGAGCCTGGGCGCTGCTGTGTACATCGGGCATTTCCCTTCGAATATACGGGATTATAACGTTGTTGTGACTTCAAGCGCAATAGATCTTTCCAATCCTGAGATCATTGAAGCAAGAAAAAGAAAAATTCCGATCATTCACCGTTCTGAAATGCTGGCAGAGCTTATCCGTCTTAAACACGGTATCGGGATAGCAGGGACACACGGCAAAACCACAACATCATCAATGCTGGCCTCTGTACTCAGTGACGGGGGGCTTAATCCCACAGCGGTTATAGGGGGTAAAGTATTTAATTTCGGATCAAACGCGCGCGCCGGGGAAGGGGAGTATATTGTGTTTGAAGCGGATGAATCCGACGGTTCATTCCTGAAGCTCCTCCCGAGTATTGCAATTGTTACGAATATTGACGCGGACCATCTCGATCATTACAAGTACTTCGAGGGGCTGAAGGATGCGTTTCTCACATATATGAATAACATACCATTTTACGGTTATTCGGTGCTCTGTACTGATGACAGCGTGATTCGTGAACTCCTGCCGAAAATTGACAGGCCCTATTATACTTATGGTCTCAATGATGAAGCTGATTTTTCAGCCTGCAATATCAGGATGGAGAACGGCAGAACATGTTTTACATGTAACTATAAGAACCGGCCTCTTGGCGATTTTATTCTTGCGCAGCTGGGCAATCATAATGTTCTTAATTCGCTTTCTGTAATAACAGTTGCCCTTGAACTGGGACTTACTTACGAAGCAATAAGGGAGGGGCTTGCAAACTTCAGAGGTGTGGGGCGCAGACTTGAGAGAGTGGGCGAGCAGAACGGAATACTTGTGATGGATGATTACGGTCATCATCCCACTGAGATAAGGGCTACTCTTTCAGCGCTCAAAAGTATGGGTAGGAGAATAGTTGTAATTTTCCAGCCTCACAGGTATTCACGCACTGAACTTCTCTGGGATGAATTCGGCCAGTCCTTCGCAAATGCGGATGAAATTTTTCTTACAGAGATCTATCCGGCGGGTGAAGCTCCCGTTGAAGGTGTGTCAACAGATCTTATCTGTCAGGCAGTGAAGAAGCATGAAAACAGGGAAGCCGTACTTGTGAAAAAATTTGAGGATATACCTCAGACTGTTATACCTTCTTTAAGAGAGGGGGATGTGGTCCTGACACTGGGCGCGGGTGATATTTACAAATCGGGCAGGATGATTCTGCAAAGCCTCAGAGGGGAAGCGTAATGAAATTTTTTGCGGCTCTTACAGTTTTTCTTTTTATTTCATCAGCTATATATGCTGAAAAGATTGAATTCTTTGAAAAGATAGAATTTCGTGGAGCCAAAAATCTGGACAGATATAATGTCATCCGGATGAGCAGGGCAAAGGCGAATAATAAGGGAATTATAATTGATACTGATTCACTGAAAGATGTTCTTGAAAAGAATATCATGGTTAAAAACAGTTCTTTGTCGCAAGAGGGAAATTCACTCATTATTGAAGTTGAGGAAAATTACCCGCTTTTTACAGCAATGTTCGTTGATAAGCAGCAGAGCATACCGGTTTTACTTGATGAAAAGATGAATATTGTTGAATCAGGGCTTTTTTTCAGGACAGATATGCCGATAATTATTACAGGCAGAGAGTATGCAGATTCCTCTGAAGGTACAAAGACTCTTCTGTCTCTTTTANNAACTTCTTAAAAATATTAGAAGTCAGAAAGGTGTTTTTGCTGATGAGCTGGAGGAGGTCAGACTCGATTCCCCGGCTGAACTGAAGGTGAAGTTAAGAAAGAGAAAAACTCTTTTCGTTATAAAAAATGAGTTGAATGGATTTGTAAGACTTGAGAAAACAGCGGCTTATCTTGACGCGGCAGCACGGTATCCTGAGTTTCTTGATCTCAGGGGAAACATGGTGCTGGTCAGGTAGATCCCGAGAGGTTAATGTATGGAAGATATTATTGTCGGCCTTGACATAGGCACAACCAAAACCTGCGCTGTAATAGGGTTCCTGAATGAAAATAATCAGGTTGAGGTTGCCGGTGTGGGCGTTGCCCCGTCAAAGGGGATGAAAAACGGCGTAATAGTTAACATTGACAACACTGCCGCTTCGATTGTTAAAGCAATTGAAGATGCTGAACTTATGGCCGGCTATGAGGTGAGCAGCGTTTTTGTCGGGATAAGCGGCCAGCATATAAAAGGTGAAAATTCAAAAGGCGTTGTGGCCATTGCCAACCGGAACAGGACAATATCCCAGGTTGAGGTTAAACGCGTAATTGAGGCGGCACAGGCAATTGTTATCCCCGTTGACAGGGAGATAATGCATGTGCTTTCGAAGGAGTTTACTGTTGATGATCAGGGGGGGATTAAAGATCCTGTGGGGATGAGCGGTGTAAGGCTCGAGGCCGAAGTTCATATTATTACAGCAGCAACAACAAGTATACAGAATATGATAAAGGCAGTGGGTAAGGCCGGATTTCAGCACAGAGATGTTGTTTTTAATCCTCTTGCTTCTGCGGATTCAGTGCTCGCAAGAGATGAGAGGGAGTTAGGGGTTGCACTTATTGATATCGGAGGGGGAACAACTGATATAGTAGTTTATCTTGAAGGTGGAGTTGCATACTCTTCAGTGCTCCCTGTGGGAAGTATTCACATAACAAACGATATATCCATCGGTCTCCGTACATCGATTGAGTCAGCAGAAATGATAAAGAAGAAGTACGGATGCGCGGATCTCTCCCTGGTTGATGCCTCAGAGCTTGTTGATGTTCCGTCAGTGGGCGGACGGGCTCCGCGAAGGCTCTTCAGGCAGGAGCTGACCCAGATTATTCAGCCTCGCGTGAGTGAAATCATGGAGATGGTGGATCATGAGCTTATGAAAAGCGGCAAAAAGGATATGCTTGCTGCCGGTATTGTTCTCACCGGCGGGGGGAGTATGCTGGAGGGGTGTGTTGAGGCAGCGGAGAGGGTTTTTAATATGCCGGTAAGAATCGGTATACCGGTTGATATCGTGGGTCTTAAGGATGTAGTTGCAACTCCTCAGTACGCGAATGGGGTGGGCCTTCTTAAATACGGTATCAGGATGAACAGATTCAGGGGCCAGGGAAAGTTCGGAAGAACAAAACCGGGGATTGTAGGCAGGCTTAAAAGAGTTTTTGAAGAATATTTGTAACTTTTTTTAAATAGTAATAATAAAGAAGAAAACATGTTTGACAAAATAAAATTAATATTTTATATATAAATCGTTTATTAGCAATTAAT
>DINC01000025.1 GCA_002425885.1 Spirochaetia bacterium UBA5550
AATCTGATATAAACTATGATGCAAATTTTTGTTTTAAATCCATGTAAAATTTTTATCTATTTCCTGACCTCATAATTTCTGTCTTTTTATTTCAATAATGAAACAGCCTGAAACCCCAAAATAAACTTTTATAAAATTAAAATATGAATCCGATGATTAAATGCCTAAAAAGGCCCGATAAACACTTTTCAAAGTCCGGAATACCGCTAAATGAGAACACAGTAAGATTTATTTCTTTATTTTCAGAGTTTCAGAAATGAAACATCAGTTTCATTCCTGAAACAACACTCATACTTTGAAGAATTCCATACGTGCGCTCAGAATTTCAGCCTGCGCGCTGATCTCATCAGCGCTCGAAGCTATCTCCTCTGCCGCAGCTGCCGCAGACTGTGTGCTCTGATTTATCTGTTCAACAGTTTTAGACATCTCCTGATTTGTCATCATCTGTTCATTAGTTGACATTGAAATTGAATCGGACATCTCGTTGACCCGTTTTGTACTCTCAAGCACCTCTCTGCTGGACTCAGCCTGACGGGCTGCTGAATCAGTAATTTTACGCACCAGTTCCTCTGTCTGGGCAATATATTCAATAATCATGTTAAACGCTCTGCCTGTTTCATCAACGTAACTCCTCCCCCTTTCAACCTCCTTAAGACCGGCATTAACGAAATCAGTTATACCCTTAGCGCTTGATGCAGTCTGATCTGCGAGTTTTGATATCTCCTCAGCCACAACAGCAAAGCCCCTGCCGTGTTCACCTGCGCGGGCTGCCTCAATAGAAGCATTAAGAGCAAGGAGGTTCACCTGGTCCGATATGTCACTGATAAGACGGACAGTATCAGCAATCTTTTTTGTGCTCTCATCAATATTGTTCATCCCCTCTATTGTATTCTGCATAAGCTGCTGCCCGTTGCCGGCCTGTTCTGTAGTTCCGCGCGCAGCTTCAAGAGCTTTCTCAGCATAACCGGCAACAGTAACATTATCCCGCCTCAACTGCTCCATGGCGCTGTATGTAGCCTTGGCGAGATTCGCCTGGTCCTGCGCATTAATATTAATAAGCTCAATGGAGCCTGACACCTCTTCAAGAGACGCTGAGGCCTCCTCCACTGACGCGGCCTGCATCTGAGCGCTGTCGGACATTTTACTGCTGGTTATGGCAAGTTCATGCGCTGAACTCGAAAGCTGTATGGCAGCTTTAAGAGCGGTGGATATTGTGCCGCGCAGTTTTCTCTGGAACTGTTTAAAATTCCGTATCATCTCACCGAATTCATCAGCAAGAAAATCTGTGCTTTCAGCAGTTAAATCACCTGCTGCAAGAAGTTCAAGGACCCCTATGGTATTCTGAATCGGCAGTGAAAATCTCTTCGCAATATACCTTATCATAAAATATAGCATCAGGGCAAGGCCGGTAAGCGCTGCAAGGAGCTCAATCAGTATATACCTGAGTTTCTCAACAAAATCATCCCTGTCCATTGTGAAAACCAGCATCTGCCGTACAAGAGGGATCGAAGTCTTATATGAAAGCACACCCTTCCCGCCGAACGTATAACTGAAAAATCTGTTCTCGCTTTCTGTTATAAGCCTGGAAATGTTCGTTGTCTTTTTCCCGTCATCAGCAATATCCTTTCCAATTACCTTTCCGATATTTGAACGGTCCGGATGAAAAATAATTTTCCCCTCAGATGAAAGAATCAGAAATCTGCCTGAATCTATAATTTTCTCATCAGTAAGAACCCCCTCCACCCTGTCCAGAAGAATAGTTGCGCCAATCATACCCACTGTCTTCCCTGCGGTATTTTTAACCGGTACAGCTGCAACCATTATCATCCGGCCTGTCTGTTTATTCATCACCGGGTCAGAGTAGACCTCCACGCCCATACCTGTTACTTTTTTAAAATAATCCCTGTCGCCTACATTTCTGGTTTCACCAAGACTGTTTGGCGCATCGCCCTGAAGATTGGCAGCAAAATACATCTCTATATCTCCGCCCCGCCCTTCATGAACCATTTTCAGAAAATCAGACATCTCACGTAGATTCATATTCCGTATTTCAGATGTTTTCGCATATGCGCGCAGCTGGATGGCAGTCTTCTCAAAAAGAGAGCCGATGAATATGGTATTCTTCTGAACCCTGGCTGAAATATTTGCGGAGTACATCTCATAAGTCTGGTTATAACTGATTCTATAAATACCCACTGCGGCAAAAATAAGGAGGATCATAATCCCTGAAAGAATTGGAATTACCAACTTCTGAAAAAGTGTAAGGGGCCTGAAATTTATTTTCAGTTCACTGTTATATATCAGCACATAGAGACGTATCTTAACATGATAATAGAAAAGAGCTCCGGCAATTAATGCCTGTATAAATCCGATAAAAAAGAAAAACAGGGATTGCTCAAATGAAAGAAATAGATTCTGGTTATATCCTATTATAACCGTAAGGAGAGGCCCGCCGGAGCACCCTGCTGCAAGCAGAATCATACCCTTAAAAGAGATACCGTTAATCTCTCCGGCAATTACTTCAGCATTATCATTACCTTTATCAATCTCCCTTTGAGCCCTTAACGCGAGATAATAGAAAAGAGCCGTAAAAAGAGTTATTATCGGAGGAGCGAGAATAATAATAACCTTAAAAACCCCCGCAAGGTTCATAAATCCAAGAGCTATAATAAGGGAAACAAAATACAAAGCCGGATGCACCATATAGTATATAACGAAGAGCCTGAGGAGCTCTCTCTTGATCTGCATCT
>DINC01000075.1:0-6366 GCA_002425885.1 Spirochaetia bacterium UBA5550
AGCATATAGGGAGGAGGCCGCTCAATGCCTTAACATCAGTAAGGGCTTTCTGTAAATCCTGTATTATTTTCTCTTTCTCTTTTTCGAGAGTTTTTCTTTCTGTTATGTCAGTCAGTAATGCCATAACAGCTTCACCGCCCTCCCACGCAATTTTTGTGGCGGAAATTGTAACCCAAACCTCTAAGCCGGTGGTGTTCAAAAGCCTGAAATCATAAATACGAGGAACAAATTCACCTTCGAGCCGCTTTTTGTAATTTCCCATGACAAAGCCACTGTCTTCCTGATTTATAAACTCTTCAATTTTTCTTGATATAATCTCCTGTTCCGGCAGTCCAAGTATCTCAGACATCCTCCTGTTGGCAAAAACAAACCTTTCATCCTTAACGATTACAATTGCTTCATTGGCTTTTTCAACAAGAGTGCGATATTTCTCCTCGCTTTCCACAAGGATTGTGTCATAATTTTCCTTCAGCATAAGCAAAAAACCGATTCCGCCAATAAACATCAGCGAATAAACCTGCAGAAAGGTCAAAGTCTGAACAGAACCTGAAGTCATAAGAGAATATTCAGTATACGAAAAAAATCCATACCATGAACGTATAAGTAGAACAAAAGATAATAGACCGCATAAAATACCGATTGTAAACCTGAGCCGTGAAGTTCCCCTGCTTCTTATCATCTCAACTGAAGCAGATAAGTATAAAACAGAAGCAGCAAGAGACGCAACTCCCACCCTTATGTTTGGCGAATAAGCGAAGATCCAGAATGCTGTTATGCCTGACAGAGCAAAAATCATATATGCATAATGCCACTTTATACTGTTTTTTTTGACAGTAATCAGTGCAAGGGTTTCCAGAGCTATACCAGCGATAAGAATAGTATTCCCTATATTGGCTGAAATAATATCAGGAATATGACCACGAAAAGCGAGCAGTGACCAGGCAACAGACTGAAACAGTTTACCTGTTATAAATTCTATATAGGGGAGCCCGGCTGTTTTACCGTATTTATACGCTGCAAGGATAATTACCGCGACAAAATTTCCTATTATCAGCAGAACAATAATTGTATGTATGTCGANNAAGATTAAATATTCTCATTCCGTTTATTCTTTTTATCCATATTATAAACATCATCTGTCATCAATTGCAGATGATGTTTATAATATAACCGTATTTAAGGTATATTATACTAAAAACTTTAAATTTCTACTGCACAGCTTCAGAGGTTTTATCTGAACGGATCTTTTTAATAGCAGTTGCTGCAAAAATCAGCTTAGAGAGGATTGCGAAAGCAATTATATAAGGTGAATACTCTGCATAAACAGGATGATGTCTTATAATTATCCCGGAATAAAGTATGGCAAGACCTGAAATAAGAAAAAGAACTTCATATCCCGGCCTGTATCTGCCGCTCTTTATCAGTATAAATATAAATGTTATTTTACAGAGCCCCCCGATTGAAAAAAGAAACGGGGCGAATGCGGCACCGGAATATCTCGCTGCCCCCCCTGCTGAAAGGAAAAAAATCCCCGCATACAAAATCCATCTGCCGTAGTTCAATTAATTAACCATACCTTTCAATATCGATCAGTAATCCTCATCAACCCAGCCCACATCTTCAAGGAAATCATCGTAAGAGCCTTCGTATACACGAATATTGTTATTATCAAAGATTACAAGTTTAGTGGCAACTGCCCGCAGATGCATCTCGTTGTGAGTTACCATTATTACTGAACCGTCAAAATCATCAATAGCCTCAATGAGTGAGTCACATGACTGCATATCAAGATGATTTGTAGGTTCATCAAGGTAAATCAGATGGCTGGGTGTTACCAGTATTTTTGCAAGAACCACCCGGCTCTTCTCCCCTCCGGAGAGGACTTTGATTTTTTTGAGAGCGCTATCGCCGGAAAACATGAGCCCGCCGGCAATTGCACGTGCCTTCTGCTCATAACACTCCCTGTCAGCGCTACGTATCTCCTCAAGCACAGTCCTGCTGTCATTGAGATCAAACCTGTTTGTCTGTCCGAAATACCCCTGCTGAAGTGACGGATGTTTTGAAATGGTTCCGCTTATAGGATCAAGCTGCCCAGCCAGGAGTTTGAGAAGTGTAGATTTACCCTTGCCGTTTTTTCCTATAATACAGATCCTGTCTCTCTTCCCCACATCAAGTGAAAAGTTTTCTATCAGATAGGGTTCTTTTTTATTGTAGGAGAAGGTCAGATCATTTACTGTCATCATTCTCTGTGCGGCAAAGGGAGCGCTGTTAAAATAGAGATCCAGATCCTCAATCTTTTCAAGAGCTTTCATCTCACCCTGCTTTTCAAGTTTCTTCACACGGGATTGTGTCCGGCTTGCGAAGCTCGCTTTTGCTTTAAAACGCGCGATGAATATCTCCTCCTGCTTCCGCTTTTTCTCTTCATTCAGGCGGGTCTTCTCGTATATCTCCTCTTCCTGGTTAATCATGCTATAAAGCTTATCTGTATCACCTTCTATTTTACGGGCTTTTGTCCGGTGAATAGCTGCAGTATGGGTGACAACGCGGTCCATGAAACTCCTGTCGTGTGTGACCAGTATGCACTCCCCCTCCCACTCCCTAAGGAACTCCTCAAGCCATCTTATTGCAACGATGTCGAGATAGTTATTCGGCTCATCAAGCATCAGCATGTCAGGTTCAGATACAAGAAGCTTCGCGAGATTCATGCGTATCTGGTATCCGCCGGAAAATTCCGATGGAGGCCGCTCCATATCCGCTTCGGAAAAACCGAGACCGGAGAGAACTTTCTCCACTCTCCAGGTTTCATACTCCTCACCCGCAGGGAGTCCCAGTGAACACTCCTCAAGAACAGTGGGCTTTGTAAAATGAAGGTGCTGTTCAAGATGTCCGATTTTATAATTTTTCGGGATCTGAATCAATCCCGAATCAGGTTCTACTTTGCCGAGTATCATCTGGAAAAGAGTTGTCTTGCCGTGGCCGTTTCTACCCACAAGGCCTACCCGTTCTCCACGGTTTACGCTGAAATTGAGATCATCAAAAAGCACCTGTCCGCCGAATGCTTTATTGACTCCTACGCAACTGATCATTTAATGCTTCCTCATCATATTTTTATCCGTTTTTAAAATAAAAACGGAACCGGACAAAAGTTGTTTTTCTATTAAAAAAGGTCAAGTCTTTAAGGTATTATCCGGTTCATAAATTCATTAATCATATTGAAGGAACCTTCTTGACACATGGATTTATTTATATTTTACTCTGCCCGGATGACTGATGGAACGATGCCGGTTAAACAGTTACATTAAACCGGATTACTATAGTAATAATGGAATTTAAATGAACCGGATTTTTATTATTTCCGCAGTATGCTGCCTGCTCCTTACATCTCTCCTCATCCGGCATATTCTAAAGTCAGGTGAAGCGAAGTGGCTCGCAGTTGAAACACCTTCATATGCTGCGCCAGGTCTTAATTTCAAAGTAAAAGTACTGCTTAAAAACTCCGAACCCGGCCGGAAACTCAGTGTTGACCTGCACAGGATGAATGAACACGGAGAATCTCCCCGGTGTATTTCTGTCAGCAGACCTGTTGAAGTTACATCAGAAAAAACTATTTATGAATTTTCATTACCAATACCACATGATATACAAGCCTCATATATTTTCCCTGTTATCATACTTTCAGAAGATGGCACCTGGAATAACAGAATAAAAGCAGCTGAAAGCGAAGCTGTACCTGTTAATTTATTACCGGAAAACAGCACACCCGTTATATTAGAACAGAGAAAAACACGTAATACCGCAGAGCAGGCCCTGCAGATTCAACCGGAATCAGGAAAACTCAGCTTTCTGATTTCAGTATTATGGCTGGCAGTTGCTCTGACAGCATTTATCAGCAGGAAAAGCTACAGCACGGCAATACTGTTTTTAACTTCCATCGCATCTGCCGCCTGGGAAGCTCTTGACAGCAGCACAGCAATTGTTAATAAACTTCGTCATCTTGCAATGCAATCCGGAATTTACGATATAAGACGTGAACCGCAGCAGATACTGACAATTATTATAATAGTAACAGCAGCAGTCTTTTTACTTTATATATTGCACTCAATGAAAAATTTGTTTAAAGCAATCCCATCAATATGCATTGCAATCTTCTGGAGCATTGCACTTCTCCGTATACTGTCACTTCATGAAATTGACCGGCTTCTTTCAATGACAGTTGCAGGGGCACAGGCCGGTCAGATTATAAGACTTGGAGCTTCGATAATATGCCTGGCTGCTGTTATATTCACTATAAAAATTCAGGGTAAGAGTGAACAACATCATGGAAGTAATACTGTACATACAGACATTTAAAAATCCTTTTTTAGATTATTTTTTCCAGTTCATCACAATGTTCGGGGAGCAGCCGTTCTTTATAATACTCGCATGCTGGCTGACCTGGTGTTACGACAAAGAAGCTGGTTGGAGAATAGGCTTCATCTTCCTGACCGGTACAGCCTTAAACGCTGTACTGAAAGATATATTCTGCATACCGCGTCCTATCGGCCGTGAAGAAATATCATCGATGCGTACACACACTGCAAAGGGATACTCTTTCCCCAGCGGGCATACGCAGAGCTCTGCACTATGCTGGTTTTCACTGATTAAAATCTACAGGCAGAAATATCTTTTAATCGCGGGAACATCAATAATAATTCTCGTGGGAATATCAAGATTATATCTCGGCGTACACTGGCCCTCTGATGTAGCAGGCGGAGCGCTAATAGGTGCAGTCTGGGTTTTTGCAGCGGATTATGCATGGAACAGGTTTGTCTCTGCGGGTAACATCAGGTTCACAATCATCATACTAACAGCCATGATTACAGCATGTGTATTTTTCCCGTCCAATTACATGGTGCGGACAACCGGTGCAGCCGCAGGATTTATGACCGGAATTATTCTTGAAAAAAAATATCTGGATTATCACCTTTCCGGAAATATTATCAATTCAATAATTAAGTTCATTACAGGTATTGCTGTAGTGATTTTATTGTTACAGGGGACAAAGCTCCTTCTCCCGAAAGGTGCTGTTACAACCGGGCTGACCTTTACCTTTATGGGATTATGGATAAGTTTTGGCGCACCTGCTTTTTTTAAACAGATTGAAAAAATGATAACCGGACGTTTATGATGAAAAAAATTTTCCAGGATTCCTGCCGGATTTAATTTATTTTTTGTTGCTAAAGAATTCTTTCAATAAATATTGACATATCACCAATTCTGTTTATCATAAAATTTATTAAAAAGCTCCAAAGAGGAAAACATGTTTGCAGGTTTCGATATCGGCGGAACGAATATTAAAAGTGTAATCACGGATGAAACCGGAAAGATCCTTAAATACAGGGATACTGCTACTCCTGCAACTGCAAAAGGGATAGATAAAACTCTTGCAGATATGATTCATACTCTTGCCTCCTCTGTACCTGTTTCTAAAGAACAGATTTCTGCAATAGGGATAGGTGCCGCGGGATCAATTAACCGTAATAAAGGGACAGTCATCACATCCCCCAATGTGCCTGCATGGGACAACTACCCTATCTGCAGAAATGTTGAAAAGCTTACCGGTATTAAAGTTTATCTTGAAAACGATGCCACTGCCGCATGCGCCGGAGTCTGGTGGCATACCATAAAAAATAAATACAGCAACTGGATCATGCTGACTCTCGGCACAGGTATAGGCGGAGGTGCTGTTATTGACGGCAGGCTCTTTACCGGACAGACCGGCAGTTCAATGGAAGTGGGTCATGTAAGCCTCGATCCGGATGGACCACTATGCCCCTGCGGCAACAGAGGGTGTTTTGAATTATACTCATCTGCAACAGCGCTTGTTAAATATGTTAAATCAAAGTTGCAGAGGTTCCCCTCCTCAACGCTTAAGACTCTTGATGGAAAGGATATTACAGCAAAAAAAATTTATGAAGAAGCCCTTGCCGGAGATCCTTTAGCGCTCGAGGGGATGAATCACGTATCCATATACCTGGGCATCGGCATTGCCAACCTGATAAACATATTCAATCCTGAAGCAGTAATTATTGGCGGCGGCCTTTCGCAGGCGAGTAAACTCCTCTTCCCGAAAATGAAGGAGATTGTAAAAGAGCGTGCAATGAAGGGATTGAAGGAGAATGTAAAATTTATTGCTGTTAAAGAGCAGTCGATGATTGCTGCACTTGGCGCGGCAAAAATAGCAAGAGACAGATATAACTCCCTCTGAACCTATATTTATTAATTTATCCGCACATTTTTCTTGACTTTTAACCCCCTGAAAAACCTATTATGAGTTGTTTTTACGGAGTTTTTCGCATGGAAATTCAGGATTCCCGCAGTTATTTC
>DINC01000075.1:6388-11355 GCA_002425885.1 Spirochaetia bacterium UBA5550
AGTAAAATTATAAATATCAGGACTATCCTATGGAACAGAAACTTAACAGCATCAGACAGGAAACCCTTGATTCCATTAAATCTTCAACTAAGCTTGATGAGCTTGAAGAGATAAGGGTCAGGGTTCTTGGACGGAAGGGTCTTCTTACACAGATCCTCAGAACACTTGGTGAGCTTTCACCCGAGCAGAGAACAACAGTGGGAAAACTCTCAAATGAAATTAAAAAAACAATTGAAGATGCTCTCGATTTAAAAATAAACGAACTTGAAACATCAAGCTTCGGTGAAATTGTTTCAAGTGAATGGATAGATGTTACACTGAATCCTGAACTCTCAATAAGGGAGAACAAAGCAGGTTATATTCACCCTCTTGCAAAAACACAATACGAGATAGAGAATATACTCACTTCAATGGGCTTCCAGATCCTGGATGGCCCGGAGCCCGAAACAGAATACTACAACTTCGAAGCATTGAATATTCCGAAGTTTCACCCTGCCCGCGACATGCAGGACACATTCTGGACAGAGGATAACAATCTCCTGCGTACTCACACTTCGGCAATTCAGATTCGCGGGATGGAGAAGATGACTCCTCCATTCAGGATTATGGCGCCGGGGAGAGTTTTCAGATACGAGGCAACTGACGCGTCGCACGAACATACCTTCTACCAGGTCGAGGGGATGATGGTTGATAAAGATATATCCGTTGCAAACCTTATCTATGTAATGCAGGAGGTTTTAAGCGGAGTCTTCAAACATGAAGTTAAAGTCAGACTGAGGCCCGGATACTTCCCCTTTGTTGAGCCGGGATTCGAACTTGATTTCAGTTGCCTCATTTGCGGAGGTAAAGGGTGCCGCGTATGCAAAAATTCAGGATGGATCGAATTCCTCGGATGCGGACTTGTTCACCCCAATGTGCTGAGAGCCGGGAATATAGATCCTGACCAGTGGTCAGGTTTTGCCTTCGGTATGGGGCTTAACAGGCTCATTATGATGCAGGCCGGGATAAACGACATACGTCACTTTATGAGCGGCGACATCAGATTCGTTCAGCAATTCTAATATACCGGGGATAATAAAATGTGGATATCACTTAAAATAATAAGCAATATTGTAGATATAAAAGGTATTACTCCAGAGGAGATATTGAGCAGACTTACAATGTCCACTGCGGAGATTGAGGGTATCGAATATCTCAACAGCCATTTCAGTTCAATCTACACTGCAAAACTCACAAAGGTTGAGCGTCATCCGGACGCCGACAAGCTTACCCTCTGCGAAGTTGACACAGGGAAAGAGAAACTTCAGGTTGTATGCGGCGCTCCAAATCATAAAACAGGAGACATCGTTGCACTTGCAACAGTGGGTACAAAATTCAGCGATGAATTCATCATAAAAAAATCAAAGATCAGAGGGGTGGAATCTAATGGAATGCTCTGCTCACTCAGAGAGCTGGGTCTTTCCGAAGATCACAGCGGGATCATTGTCTTTCCCCCTGATACAAAGATTGGTGTACCTTTGAGTGAAATATACAGCGACTGGGTTGATGTGCGCCTTAACATAGACAACAAATCTATCACACACAGACCTGATCTATGGGGTCACACAGGATTCGCCAGGGAGATTGCTGCTCTCATGGGGAGAGAGTTTAAAAGTCCGGTTAATGAGTCACTGCCTGCAACATTTAAAAACAATGATAAATTGAAAGTGACAATTAAAAACCCTGATGCTGCTCCACGCTACAGCGGGCTTGTTGTTAAAAATATTAAAATCGGTGAATCACCCGAGTGGCTGAAAGCTGCAGTGACATCAATCGGTATGAGGCCCATAAGCAACATTGTTGATATCACCAACTTTGTCATGGCAGAGATCGGGGAACCGATGCATGCTTTTGACAGAAAGAAACTTAAAGGGGACGAGATCTTTGTACGTTACGCGGATAAAGGTGAAAAAATTACAACCCTTGACGGGAGAGAGCACGGTCTTACACCTGAAGATATAGTTATTGCTGATGCAAGCGGCCCCATAGCCCTCGCAGGTGTTATGGGGGGAGGCAACAGTGAGATAGATGACTCCACTACAGAAATTGTTCTTGAAGCAGCCACATTCAATCCTGTTAATATCAGAAAAACTGCCCAGAGGTTTGACTCAAGGACTGAAGCTGCAATGCGTTTTGAGAAATCACTCTCACCTGAGATTACAGTGGACGCTCTCATTAGATGCTACGATCTGATAAAACAGGTAATACCTGAAGCTGAAGCAACCAGCGGCATAGTTGATGACTACCCCGTAAAACCTGAACCGGTTCAGATTGAAGTGACAACCGAATACATAAGAAGAATGATCGGTGAAGAACTCGATGATAAACATATTATCGATGTGCTCACTTCGCTGAAATATGGCGTTAAAAATAATAATGGTACTCTTACTGTTGATGTGCCTCACTTTCGTGCAACGAAAGATATCTCAATGAAAGATGATATCGTTGAAGAGGTGGGCCGTGTTTACGGGTACAGTACAATCACACCGAAGCCCCCCATGGTTCCGTGCGTACCTCCTGCAAGAAATGAGTTCAGATACTTCGAGCGTGAAGTAAAAAATATTCTGAGTTATGCATTTTCCATGACAGAAATTTTCGGATACTCCTTTGTGGGAGAGGATATTCTGAATATGCTTAAAATCAATGATGACAAAGAGCTCCGCCTCCGGAATCCTTTGTCAAGGGATCACGACAGACTCAGAAGGAGCATGATCCCCAACATAATCAATGCAATACGTTACAATCAGAGATTCCATGATTCTTTCGATATATATGAGTTTGGCCGGGTTTATCTTAAAGATGACCGCAAATCCAGGGATCTTGTCTCAGAAAACTTCAGAACTGCAGGGGCCATCTTTATGAAAAAACCCTCTGCACCGCTCTTCTACGAGGCAAAAGCTGTTGCAGCAGGTCTTATGGACAGATTGAGGATAAAAAACTATAAACTTATCCCGGAAACGAAATCACTTCCAACCTACGCACACCCCGGAAGATCCATGAGAGTAGAGATAGATGGAAAAGATTCAGGATTGATTTTCGAAGTGCACCCTGAAACCGCAAAGACCTTTGAATTCACCGGTAAAGCCGCAATATTTGACCTTGATCTTGATGCCATGTTCAAAGCTGAGAAGAAACCTGTAAAATTCAAAGAGCTTCAGAAATTCCCTGAAGTGCCATTTGAAATATCTGTTCTTGCAGACAAATTTATCTATAGCGAAGAAATTCTTAAAACCATAAGCAGGAGCGATCAGAACAGGATCAAGGAAGTTTCAGTTGTCTCTGTTTACCAGGGAGCTCAGATTCCGGAAGACAAAAAATCTGTTTCGGTAAAAATTGTATTTGCTTCAAAGGAAAAAACTCTTGAACCCGCAGAAATTGAGGAACTTCAAAAGAAGGTACTCGCCGATCTCAGCAAAGCAGGTTATCTGCTGAGATAGAAAAATATCCTTACTCCCCTCTCTTCAAGGAGAGAGGCCGGGGGTGAGGTCACGAAAAATACTTCAGTTCCAGGTATGATCTTCTCTCGAATTGAGTGAGTCCAAGTTTTGCAGCTGTATCAAAAAGCTCTTTTTCGACATCTTCCTTAAGTTCGCCGATTATTTCAATTTCAACAAAAACACCGAGCCCTTTAACATCATCAACGCTGATCTCTGATTCACCGAGAGAGTATATCTTTCTTTCCTTCTCTATCACACCGCTCTCAGTAAAGCCAAGGCTCAGTATTATATTTCTTATCGCATCAAAATCACCAGCGGTAGTTTCATGCTCAACACGGGCTTTTGTAGTTTTACTTAATTTCGGCCCCTTGTATGTAATTTTACAGCTGTTATTAACCCTGCGCAGGCGAAGAGCTTCATCTGTCACAGCGAAATCCCTTGCCGGATGATTAAAGTATATATCCGATTCCGAACGTGTCTCAACATACTGAGCACCGATTGAATTAATGCGGGACTCAATCTCTCCGGGTGAATCACAATAGCATTTAATTTCAATTTCCAGTTTATTGCTCACCATTTTACCTTTTCAGAGGCCCGCCTATCGAGAAACCGTCGCTCCCCATACTTTTCCTTCTCTGCCCGTTTATCTTAATAATAATACTGTTCACCGAGTCAAACTGGGTGGATGTATAGACTATCTGCTGCACCCTTTTCAGAAGTATGTCACCGGCTGCACCCTCCTCAATTGCGTTGTTAAAATCGATCTCTGCAGTGCGCCCGTTTACAGCAATACTGCGTATTTTCAGCCCTGACGGTACAGCAGTTATAAATCCCCTCTCCTTCTCATGCTGAGTGGGGCCCTTGATAAGATTTTCAAGAGCAGATGCAAGAATATCTTTTTCTGTTACAGTCCTTTTCACAGGGCTTAAATATATCCGTTCCGTTTTTTCATCAAGCTTAAGGAGATAAACAGACACATCCTTCCGGATATCAGCAGGCTTATCCCCTCTCTTATCGCCCCCATTTGCCGCAGGGTCTTTAACCGCCTCATCTTTTCCGGTTTCATCTTTCTGTACAGGTTTGATTTTTTCCGGAACTTTCTCTTTCTGCGGTTCAGCTTTTTTTTCTTTAGGATCATCTGCGGCAGGGATCATTTTTGCGAAATCCGGAAATTTAAGTTTCCCTTTATCATAAAACCTGTTAAACATCAGGATAATAATAGTAACCAGAATTATGATAACAAGTACAAAAAATGCTGTATTATTTCCGCCCGAAGGGGTCTGTTTTTTCTGCACCTGGCTCTTTTTCGAACCTTTTGCTGCTGATGTCTTTTTCACAGTTTTACTTTTTTTTTCCGCAGGCATCTTTATCCTTTCCAATTAATCACTTGATTCTTTTCTTTAATAATTAAAACTGTATTTTTAAATAGGGTCTAAGTTAAAATTAGATTTAATCAACAGCATATGAATGTCAATATAAAATATATTATCT
>DINC01000318.1:0-505 GCA_002425885.1 Spirochaetia bacterium UBA5550
ATTCTTCATCTCTTCAATAAACTTATCGAAACTCCCGAAAGCTTTATCTATTGCGGAAGCAAGCCTGCCGGAAGGTTTCCCTCCGCCGTTTTTCTTCATGCAGTTCCAGTAGAATGTATGGTTCCACACCTGCGCTGAATTATTGAATATACCTGTCATTGCAGGATCTTTCGCGCTTTTCAGAATAATATCTTCAAGGGAAAGATTTTCCAGCGGTGTGCCGGCGATAAGTTTATTAAGATTTGTTACATAAGCATTATGATGTTTCCCGTGATGGAAATCAAGGGTATTTGCGCTTATGTACGGTTCAAGCGAATCTTTACTGTATGGTAAATCCGGAAGTGTTACAGACATAAATCCTCCTTATCATAATGAAAAGTAATAATAGCTGTCTTTAAACATTAACAAAGAACAGATGATTGTCAATGTTTTCTGAATAATTTGTCAAAAACTTTACCGCTTCAATCGCAAAAGTGAAATAGAAGATTATAAAAAAAATTTAAAT
>DINC01000318.1:554-9133 GCA_002425885.1 Spirochaetia bacterium UBA5550
TTTAATCTTATCTCCATTGGCGGGGATGCTGCTGGCATGGGCGCAGCATCACAGGCAAGAAGGATAGACAGCGATATATCAATTGCTGTTTTTGAAAAAACAGAGTTTGTCTCATACGCCGCATGCGGTATGCCTTACATGATTTCCAATGATGTCACAGATTTCAGATCACTAATCGCGATAGATAAAGATGAATTTATAAACAAAAGAAAGATTGCTATAAACACACTCACAGAAGTCACTGAAGTCGATTTTGAAAAGAAATCCCTGATGGTAAAGAGTAAGGATACCACTGAAACTCACACATGGGATAAGCTTATCATTGCAACAGGAGCATCAGCCGCGCGTCCCCCGATACCCGGCATAGATAATGAAGGAGTATTTGTTCTCCGCACGCTGAGAGACGGGCTTGATATAAAAAATTTTATTGTAGACCGCAAACCTGACACAGTAATTCTCATCGGAGGGGGCTTTATCAGTCTCGAGCTGTCTGAATCATTTCTAAAGACGGGGCTCAAGGTAATACTTGTTGAAAAAATGGATTCAGTTGCCTCCCTGATGTCGCCTGAGATAAGGGAGGTTATTGAAGCGGAATTAAAAAGCAAAGGGGTACAATTGGTAACCTCCGCTTCCATCTCTGAAATAAAAAAAGATGGAGCGCGGCTGAACCTTGTTACAGATAAAGGCGTTTTCAATGCTCCATTTATTATTGTTTCCACAGGGGCAAGGCCCAACACAGGTTTATTTAAAAAATCACCTCTGAAGTTTCACCCGAGCGGTGCAATCATTACAGATGAGTACTCCCGCACCAATATACCTGATGTTTATGCGGCAGGGGACTGCGCCACTGTAAAAAACCTGATTACAGGGGAGGATGATTACATGCCCATGGCCACAACTGCGAACAAACAGGGGCGTGTTGCCGGACTGCAGGCAGCAGGTGTAACCAAAGAGCTGTTAAGGGGTGCAATCGGAACGCAGATGATGAAGGTATGCGATCTCGAAGCTGCAAAAACAGGCTTTAACAGAAACGATGCATCTAAGCATGGTATTGAAATAATAGATAGTATTACTGACTGGAAATCAAGAGCGGGATACTGCCCGGCCTCAAGGCCAATTAAAGTAAAGCTCACAATCCGTGCTGACAACAGGAAAGTAATAGGCGGAGAAATAATCGGTAGCGATTTTGCGGCGCACCGTATAAATACAATCGCCGCAGCAGTAACAGCGGGGATGACTGTTGAGGACCTGGCTTATCTTGATACAGGGTACGCACCCCCCTTCTCCCCCGTATGGGACCCTGTAATTGCAGCAGCACAGAATTTCATACAGAGAGTGAAAGGGTAATCACTCTCCGTCAGTGATTATTGTTACCGGCGGTTTAGGCTGCATCACCTTTGTTTTCGGAGGTATACTGTCTGTGAGCCAGACATTACCTCCTATCTCTGAACCTTTGCCGATGGTAATGCGGCCAAGCACCGTTGCTCCTGAATATATTATTACATCATCCTCAAGAAGCGGGTGACGTGGAATATTCTTTATCGGGTTACCCTCTTCATCAAGGGGGAAGCTCTTCGCGCCCAGTGTTACACCCTGGTATATACGCACATTTTTACCGATAACGCATGTCTCCCCGATTACTGTTCCTGTGCCGTGATCAATAAAAAAGTATTCACCGATTGTTGCACCAGGATGAATATCTATCCCTGTTTTTGAATGAGCCATTTCAGAAATAATTCTCGGTATAAGGGGAACCTGAAGCTTGTAGAGTTCATGTGCAATTCTGTGATATGTCATTGCAAGAATACTGGGATAGCAGAATATTGTTTCAGAAACGCTCTGCGCAGCAGGGTCACCGATGAACGCTGCTTTCGCGTCAAGAGCGAGAAGCCTCCTGATCTCAGGAAGTTTTTCAATAAACTGCTCCGTAATTATTCTCGATTTATTCTCGCAATCCAGACAGACTCCGTCAGTTACATCCGGACATGAGAAACAGAATCCTCTCTTGATCTGTTCACACAAACCCCTGTAAACCCTGTCAAGTTTTGCTCCTGTATAATATCCGACTATTTCGCTATGTATCTCTGAATTCCGGAAATAACCGGGAAACAGAACCGAGCGGAGAAGTTCAATAATCTCCTTAAGATCATCAATAGAGGGCATAGGAACATCATGCCGTGAAATGTGAAACATATCCCTGAAAGTTCTCTGATCAGAGAGCTTCTCAACTATCTCATTAAATCTGCGTCCGAAAAATTTATCTTTACCGTTGTATAATTCCATCTTAATCTCCATTGAATACGGATAATCCTCACACTATCCATAATTGCAAGTATAATTATAAGGTCTTTATTTTACAAATAATAGTTGTATCCGTTATTCAGAACTTGACATAAAAACTATTGCATCCATACTACCTGAACTATCTCTGCGGGATAGCAGTAAAATTTTAGAGGCATCATAAAAACAATGTCATTTCGAACGCATGTGAGAAATCTTTTTCTTTCAGAAAACTTTGACAATAAACCAATACAAATCCACTTTTTTTATTTATAAACAATGATAAACGAAGAACTGATAATAAAAGCAGCCGCAGGCTCCATAAAATACATAACCGGTATTATCCCGATAACCGCTGCGAGCATCTTTGCAGCGAATCTCCTCATACAGAGCGGTTTCCTTGATAAACTCAACTGGATTCTCAATCCCCTGACAAAATACAGCGGAATGAGACGTGAACTCGGTATGGCTTTTCTCACATCAATGGGATCTCCCTCAGCGGCAAACGGAATTATGAAAAAACTCATTGATGACGGAACAATAAATGAGAAGGAACTCACTGTAACAGTTCTGGCCAATGCTTTCCCTGTGATGCTCATGGAGACACGTTCAATGCTACCTGTTATGATTTCATTTTTAGGTATGACAGGCCTTAAAATATTTCTGATTGTTCTTTCCCTCAGGTTCCTACAGACAATAATTGCCTTAACAGCCGGCAGGTTTATCTATCAGCACGATGGTGAACTGTCCGCGGTGAGTAAAAAAAGCATCAATATACTGAGAGGTTTCCCTCTTATCATCAGCAGCATAAAAGGTTCGCTCCCCACAATTAAAAGAATCCTGAAGATAACAATCCCTGTGACATTTTTAACTTATCTTCTGGTGGAGACAGGTCTGTTCAGGTTTATTTCGGAGCATATACTCTTCTTCACAAAAGTTTTCCCGATACCTGTAGAAGGGCTGGGGATTGTTGCTGCATACATGGGGCACTACGTTGCCGCATACACTATGGCAGGGAATGTTATCACGCAGGGAGTGCTTACTGAGAAAGAGATTATCCTGACACTTATGACTGCAAAAGTTTTCGGCAGCATATTCTTTGCCATGAGGCATTCGATTCCATATTACGTCGGGATATACGGCACGCGCACCGGCATTAAACTGATGTCAATCAATACATCTGTGAGAAACATATTGCAGATTATTGCCATATTTATTGTCTATTGCTGCTGGCCGGGGTAACAATGTTGCGATTGCATGGCATGTAGAGACGCAGCATGCTGCGTCTCTACATCGCACGGCGTTTATACATCCATATCCAAAAATTATTCTATAATCCCTTCACATCTTTCGGTGTAAAATAATCCTGTGTCCCATACGGATCTTTAAACTCCTGGTTCGGGATAAAATTTCTCTTATGTATCCCTCTGTTTGTGAGATATTTACCCAGCTCAAGATTTATCTTTTCCGGAACAGACACCCCTGCTACTGTCAGAGCCTGACGAAGCATTGCTTCAGCTTTATTCGCAAAAGCTGTTGAATCAGATAAAACCCTCGCTGTTTCAGTAGGATTATGGAAACCCATTGAATTCTCAGCGCTGATAAAATTCAATCTGAGGTATCCCTGCATATAAGCATCCTTGGCCTTAATATAAACGCCCTGATCTATTTTTTTACCTTTTCCCTGGTTCTCATGAACCATCTCAAAGAGTTTTGCCACAGTTGCCACAGCATACCCTGCCCTGTTCTGCATTGAGGCAGTTCTCTCCTGAGTTGCGAAAACCTGCTTTCTCAGCCAGTCCGCTTGTTCAGTATGACACTGGGCGCATGCCACAAAATCCTGCTTAACCGGGCTTGTAACATCATGAAGAGATATTTTATACGTTCCTGATCTTCTATACGGCATGTGACAGTCGGGGCATGAAAGTCCGGCATTGAAGTGTGTACTGCCGTTTGAATAAAGCTCAAACTCAGGGTGTCTGATAAAGGGCATATCAAAGCCTGTAACTTTCTGTGTCCACTCAATCCTTGAAGGGTTGGATGTAAGCTCTTTAATAATCCCTTCTATTGAGATATTCCCCCACTTCCCCCCCTTCCACGGAAGGCTGATATCTCCGGCAACCTTCTTGTCCGGAGTCCGGGGTACTGAATATGTAACGTGACACTGGGCGCATGCCAGCATCCTCTGCTCCTGCCGTGTAAACTCCTTCCTGCCAAGCTCTTTTATCCCTCTCTCAAGGTGAGCCTTATTGTATCTCATACCCATATCTGAAGGCTGATGACAGTCGTAACACGCGGGCCCAAGCTTCTGCAGTTTTTCAGGCATCATTTTAATCGCGTCAGTCAGTGATGCAGTAAGATATTTCATTCCATGCTGTTCTGTGAGAGATTTATGCATGGGAGATTTGCAGGCAAGGCATACACCTCCCAGCTTGGTTCTTGAGGGATCGATCTCCAGCTGATCAATTATTGCATAATGATGTCCCCGCGGCTCATTATACTCAACTCCGAATCCCCATCCGTTAAAGAGGAGCCCGAGGTATGGCATTTCATTCAGCTTATCATAAACAACCTTATCATCATCCCATCCTCTCCTGTAAATACTCAACCCTGAAGGCTTCGGTTCCTCTGTCTTAAGCCATGACTCATAATGTAGCGGGAAGACCTTACCCCATACTTCAGGATCAAACTCATTCTCACCTATTACACCTGCCCTGAATACCTCAGGCTTATCACCTCCGCATCCGGAATATAATAGACAGAATAAAAACAGAACAGTTATAATTGCATAAATCTTTCTCATAAATGTACTCTCCCTTACTTAAAATCAGCAATACTTATAGAAGGAGACCTGTGGTTCACCCTTCTGTGACACGACCAGCAATCCATATCTTCTGTATTAATAACAGACACCATCCCCTCGTGACACCGGAGACAGTTACTCCTTATAACATTTTTCCCGTGTGAGGATATCCCGATATCTTCAGAATAAATTCCGGAGTGGAACATCAGGAGATCCTTCATGCCGTCAATCCCCTTCCAGATTGTGTAATTGACTATGTTATCATTCGGCAGGTGACAGTCTACACATTTGATGTTCCTATGAAGGCCAGTCATGAACCATGCTTCAAACTGCGGATTCATTACATGGCAGGAGTTGCAGTAATCCGGTTCCCCTGTGCGGTAGAAAAACCCGGAGGGCCCCCACATAAATATAAGGAAAACAATGAGAACTACACCTGCTATAAGCAGGTACTTTTTTCTTTTCATTGTGTTCACCGGTATAATTGATTTTACAAATAATAATATGTAAATGGAATAAAATCAATANNACAATTTTATTATACAAAATTGTGTTTTTTTATCTTGACACTTAACTGCTCTGAAAAAAGATAAAAGAGATATTTCATTAAAGCCGGTACAGCAATGCAGAGCAGATCCAGATCCCCTTTTTTCAACGATTCAGCAGAAGGAGTTAAAAGCGCAGTACCTATATTTCTTGGTTACTTCACAACATCTGTTGCTTTCGGGCTCCTTGCTGTTTCAGCAGGACTTACACCATTTGAAGCTGTATTTTTTTCGATGTCAAACCTCACAGGCGCAGCGCAGTTTATGGCAATCAATCTTATATCAGCAGGTGCAGCCGCAGGTGAGATCATAGTTTCTGTTGCACTCCTGAACCTCCGGTATTTCATCATGAGCGCATCCCTTGCGAGAAAATTAGGATTTAAAAAAGCATATAGAAAACTGCTAACTGCCTTCGGAGTTACTGATGAAGTCTTCTCTGTAGCATCACTTAAACCTGGCAGAGTATCAGGAAGTTTCATGTTGGGACTCCAGGGGTTTTCATGGCTCGGCTGGGCAGCGGGTACACTTGCAGGAGTAACTGCGGGATCATTTCTACCCCGCTCTCTTCAGGATGCAATGTCAGGGGCGCTCTTCGCACTCTTTACGGCTCTTCTTGTTCCGGAGATAAAGAAAAGTTTACGGCCTGTGATACTTGCAGGAGCTGCAGCAGGGCTTAACACTCTGCTATACTATAAATTTCAGATCTCCGCAGGGTGGTCTATTGTTATATCAATGATTTCGGTTACTGCAATCGGTGCTGCAATATTTACTGAAAGCGAAGAACAGGCTTCAATGGAAAGTGTGGAAGGGGAAAATGAATAAGATAATGATTATAATAATTGCCTGTGCTGCTGCAAATTATCTGCTCCGCGTGATACCGTTTTTCTTTTCAGGGGGAGATAATATCCCTCCGTACCTTAAACGTTTTCTTGACTATATGCCTGTTGTCGCGCTTGGAGCGCTTATATTTCCAGGAATCATCACATCGTTTCCGCAGAATCCCGCAGCAGGTATTGCGGGAGTTGCAGCAGCAGCTATGGCCGCATGGTTTTTTGAAGGGCTCATACTCCCGGTTTTTGCATCAATAGGTGTGACGTGGTTTATGCTGCAGTATTTTTAATGAGTTACTATAATAGTTTTAGAATGTCGATTACTACTCTTCGAATCTCTTTATCACTTCCTCTGTGAGAGCCATATAGTCATCAGCGCCGTTGCTGTCCGGTTTATACTCAAAAATTGTTTTCCCCCAGCTCGGTGCCTCCTGAAGCGCGACGTTCTCCCTGATCATGGTTGAATAGAGTTTACCCGGCAGTCTCTTCTCAGTCTCCTCCATAACCTCACGGCTTATGCTCTTCTTCGGATTATACATTGTGCCGATTATACCTGACACTTCGATATTCCTGTTGATCCTCTTCTTCACCATCTGTACAGCTTCAAAGAGATTATACATACCGTGGAACGGAAGGAACTGCGCCTGAAGCGGCACAAGTATATATTCGCTTATTGCCATTGCATTAAGAGTAAGTACACCAAGTGACGGAGGGCAGTCGATAAGCACGTAATCATACCCTTCCAGATCCTCCATGTTCTCCTTCAGGAGAAACTCCTTCGCAGGGAGAGGCAAAAATTCAATATTCCGGAGCTCCGCATTTGCCGGGAGGATATCGATACCGGCTCTTTTAATTATAATCTCATGATACCTCTTCTCTCCCTTCAGAACATCAAATATCGATTCCGTGACCTTGTTGGGATTAATCCCGAAATGATAGGTAGACTGGGCCTGGTGATCCATATCCATAACCATGACCTTCTTCCCCAGTATCTGCATCGCAGCTGCAAGGTTTACCGTGGTAGTGGTTTTACCCACTCCCCCTTTATTATTTGATATGGATATTATTCTCATTGTGACCCCGTGAATGTTATACTATTGTTATTTTCGGCTAAAGGCGTGCTGTTTAAAAGTTAAACATGGGCGTCAATTATAGCCTGGAAATCATTTATATCTTTTTCACTCATAAAACCCATTTTTTTCATGCTGTCAACAGTAAAAACAGCAAAAGTTCCGGTTGAAGAGGTGCAGAGTTCACCTTTTGAATTAAAAACTCTTCCATTCATAACACACTCTCTTTCACTGTTCTGACTCTCAATACTGCTTTCAACCCTGAGTTTATCCCCGGCAAAAACAGGCTTAAGGTAATTCACAGTCATGGTTTTTGTAAGGATGAATCTCCTTGTTAAAAAAATCGCCCCCCAGCTCATCACTTCATCAAGAAGAGTGGAGAGAATCCCTCCATGAACGACCCCCTGCCACCCGATCATATGATCAGGCACAGTAATCTCTGAATACACAAGATCATCATTTCCGTAAAAAGTCATCCGCAAACCATCTTTATTCGCAGGGCCGCATCCGAAACACATGTTATGATCCATATTAGGGATCTGTACAAAATTCTTTGTCATTAAAACTCCCCCATTATTTTTATTTATCAAAACCGGCATGAACCAGACATGAAAAATATCAGTTTTTCAAAGAACTATCAATTCTTTCATTTCTGANNACGTCAGATAAATAAAAAATCTTGTGCAGAATACCCGCAATATAACCTATTAAAACAATTATCAGGAAAAAAAGAGATTTGCCGTTATTGCTTCTTGCACTCCAGCTCTTTAAAATTGAAACAGGCCATGCAGCTCCGAAACAGATANNAATAATCTCGAAAATACTCATAAAAAACTCCATTATTAAAAAGCTGAGGGAAGAATGTTCTGACCCCTGTCAAATGCAATCAAAAAAAGAATTTATCAAGATTTCACCGGCTTACAGAAATATAAAAAGCCCATATAAAACATTACAGAAGAACTATTGATTGACAAAAGCAGGATACTTTAGTTTTTTCTATTTATAGCGATTTACGAAATGATTGAGCTACGTCATTCCGGTTTTGTCGCAG
>DINC01000317.1:0-8857 GCA_002425885.1 Spirochaetia bacterium UBA5550
AAAATATTTTACTTATTTTATTAAGAATTATTCCGAATAATATAATGAAGAGGCTGCGGGATTTATAGAAGAGATATAATCCCTGATTTGAGGATAAAGCAGCCGGCTTAATGCGACATAAAACTGTAAAAGGAGGCACATTGATGAACGCTATTCATTTTCCAGGCTCAATAATAACCGGAAATAACGGCAGCAGAACGGAGATGGGCCGCCATGAGATCAAAAAGAACAGCTTTGCGAAAACCCACGGCGGCAGTGATGTAATTGAAATCTCCGCAGAGGCAAAAGACAGGTTTGAAAAGGAAAACCTGGTGAGACTTGACAGGATAAGATTAAAAAAAGAGACAGAAAATTACAGGAGAGAGCTTGCAGAGTTCATAGATTTTAAAGAGGCTGACCTGAGGAATATTTACAGGCTTGATAAAATCAGGGAAGCAAAACGTAAACTCTTTGATGGATTTTATGACAATCCTCCTGATGAAATTTTTAAAAAACTGGTTGAAAAGCCTGATCTTTGAGATCAGGCTTTTTTATGCAGTCAGTTTAAAGAAGTAACAGGCATTGACAGAAACAGTCACATGAAAAATATCTCTTGCTCCGGGATTTAAAACTGCTTATGCGGAGTTTATTTTTTTCAGGAGGAGACTAAGCTTTCAAAAAATATATAGAAAAGGTGAGCAAAAATGGAAAACGAAGTTATTAAGAGATTTGCAATCGATGTACTGGGGTGCGGATGCGAGGATTCTGTTTTCAACAGGATTGAGCAGAGCAGGAGCTTCAGGCTCCCCTCAGGAATTACACTGGCTTCAAGAATCCTTATAGGGGATAGGTTGCTTATCTATATCGCTGACAGTAATACAGTTTCTCCGGCAGATCTTAAATCTGTTGTCCGTGACGGACTTGAGGACCGGAATTCCGGCGGATACAACAGGCTCCGGGTTGTAATCAAAACAGACATCCCGGATGACGAAACTCCCCGGTATTTAAAAACTTTCAACACCATTACTGTTAAAGATGATAAAACACATCTTCATGTCCTGAGCAGGAGTGAGTCTCTCTGATAGAGGTTTAACCTGTGCAGTTTATTCCGGATTGAGTATTTCAGCAATCCGGATATTTTATCTGATTTGTAATGAATAAATTTTGGCTTCTCCCGGTTTAATATTTATACTGAATAAAAAGAAAAGCATGTTTTTATTAACCTGAGAATCCGGGAGATTCAAATGAGTTTATATGATGCGGGATTAATTGAATCCTTCATGGGAAAGAAAGGTTTCAGGATTGAGCGCATGAAAAAAATTGAAGGTGCGCCTGTTGAACCTGTGTTATACGGATTCCGGGAAGGGCATTCTCTCTGGAAGTTCTTCCCCTTCGAAGATCACTTTTTCTTCTACGATTTTAATGATGCCGGAGTGAATAATTCCGGGAATCTTCTTGCCTGTCACAACGCCGCGCGTGAATGGGTTGATAAAAGATTAAGGTATCCAAAGTGGATGCGTTACAAGGTGCCGAATATTGTAACTGTCGTTTTTTCGGCAGGGGGATTTTCTGAAGATATGAAAAAGGCTGTGTCGGAGCATGCTCCTTATGGTGTGGGGGGAGAGAAACATTCCATGCATCTTATTGATACCTCGGCAAAGAAATACTATTCAGCAGGGATTGAAAGTACCAGGGCATCTGCTGTTTCCAGCGGTGCTGCTGCATCTGTGACAATAGCTCCCGCAAATGTTAATCCGAATAACAGGGCATATCACCTGATAAAAGATATGCTGAAAGATATCTTTCAGTTTAATAAATAACTTGAGTCAGGCGATTTTTATTTAAACCGGATATGCTCTCTGTCATGCCGGTTTTTTGAAAAAAAATACCGGCATCTCATAGTATGATTTCATGAATCTCAGGTATGAGACCCCGGTCTTTGCCTTGCAAAACCGGGGTGACAATCAGAAGGATTATTTATGATAATATACACATCAGTTATAAAAAATTTTTACTGACTCGAGTAAATAAAGTCTGTACGGATTAGAATTTCCTCCGGATCAATCATTGCGTTTATAATTGATGCATGAGAAAATTTTTCTATATCAGCAGCAGATATATCACGTTCAATAAGTTTATTCTCAGCAATAAGCCGGTTCCTCTTTGTCCCATGAAGAAGGGGAGCTGCAGGAGTGAACCACGCCTCTCCGTCAGTAAAGACGATGTTCGCGGATGATGTGTCTGTGACGAGACCGTTTTTAATGATCAGTATGTCGTCACATTCTTCCCGCTGTGCGAACAGGCTGTTCAGGCCGGTTCTATCCTCATATTTGCACGGGTAATCTATATCAGCATGAATAAGTTTAAGGCTGCGGATATCTCTCCGCACGTATGGAAGAAATTCAACAAGTTCTATGCTATTCATGTAAACAACACGGCATTTGTAAAGGCCGGTGAAATTCTCCGCGGGAACTATAAGTTCCTCAGCGAGATTGATCCGGTTTTTTTCACCTGTAAGTTTATAGAGAGAGCGATCCATCCTCTCCTGGTGATGCTCCAGGTTGTAAACTACTCCATCCTGAACTTTTATAGATTCAACCAGCCGTAACATAAACCTTGTCCACCATCTCTTTATATTCACTTACGGGATCGCTGTAGACAGTGATCCCTCCGCCGCTCCTGTAATACATTGCTCCGCTCCTTTTTTCAATGAAGCGTATCATTACTCCGCTGTTAAGCGATTCTCCGTCAAAGTACCCGCATACGCCGGTGTAGTATCCGCGCGAATCTGATTCAGCGTCTTTTATTATCTCAACGGTTTTCCGCTTTGGCGCGCCTGTAATTGAACCTGCGGGGAGAAGGGAGAAAATTATTTCACCAAGCCTGCTTCTCCAGTTATCAGGGAGTTCTCCTGTTATCTCTGAACTCACCTGTAAAAGATCGCCGTTAATTGTTCTGACTCTGTCGATGTAACGGAATTTTTTTACAGTTACATTTTTTGCCACTATGCTGAGATCGTTTCTGATCAAATCAACAATTGTTATATGCTCAGCCAGCTCTTTTTCATCTTCGAGTATTTTACTCTCCGCGTCCTCTATCTCTGCCCTGATTGTTCCTTTCATCGGATAAGACGATATTATCCCGTCAGAAATTTTTACAAATATCTCCGGCGAGAAGAGTACAAATTGATCTTTGTAGAAAAGCCTGTACTTTGCCCTGCTCATAAAGAATATCTCTTTAAGTGACAGATCTGTTTCAATGCGTGTGGGGAAGGTGAGGTTCAGGAGATAAGAGTTGCCCGTCTCAAGATTATTCATTACAATATCAAATGCTTTCTTGTAATTATTATATGCAACAGGATATTTTCTGAAATTGAAACTCTTTGGTGCCGGTATCTCCCCCTCGCAGTTACTGAAGCCTTCGAAATTGTATAATATATCACCGGTTTCTATTTCGCTCAGAGGAATCACTGCCGGGGCCTTCATCTCAAAATCAATAATGAAGATGAAAGGTATCTCTTTCTCCCCGAGCATGTTCATGGTCATTGCCGCACCGGATGATCTGCTGATATTCATAAATATTTCAGATCTCCAGCTCCATAAGATCTGATGCGGCAAATGATGCTGGGAATATCTCACGTGCAGTTTTTTCAGCTTCAGACCGCTCTTCCATGGAGAGATACCTCGCAGCGTCAAAGTGAGCCAGTGCAAGCTTCTTTGCTCCTGACTCAACAGCGATCTTTGCTGCTGTTTCAGGATTAAGGTGCGGCCACTCCGGGTTGGACTCTCCAGGTTTGAATGCGCATTCGGTTATAAGGATGTCCGCTCCCTTCGCAAGTGTCACAGCGTTTTCGCAGTAACCTGTGTCTGTGCAGAAGGCAATTGTTCTGTCATCGGCTGTTATGCGGTATCCCAGGCAGGGATCTGAATGAAGCATCGGGAGGTAATCCAGGTCAAAGGGGATATCTCCGGAAGCAGCAGGAAGTTCAATGATTTCTGTGCTGTATGAAAGCTTATCAAGGGGCACAGTGAATGGCCTGTTCACAAGAGTGTTAATGACTTTACGGGTCCCCTCCTGCCCGATGATGGTGAGCCCTTTGCCGCATCTGATTTTTGATAAACCGTGAAGCCCTGAAATGTGGTCAAGATGAAAATGGCTCAGCAGCAGGTACACAGGCTTAGTGTCATCAATATATTTATCCAGCCTGAAGAAACCGCTCCCCGCGTCCAAAACTATATCGCACTGCGATGTCTTTATAAGCACGCATAGGGTATTCCCTGTTGCAGTTTCAAACCAGCCGTTTGTCCCGAGAAATATTATACGCATAATTAATCCTGTGTAAAAGATGAATGTATCTCTTCAGCAGATGAGATAATGGTGCAATAAAAAAAATACTGCAGGAATGAAATTTTGTTAAGCAGGTGAGTCATTCAGAATGAGTATCAAGGTACTCCTTAATATAACTGTTTATAGTTTTAATCTCATCTTCACTGACCAGCCTGCTGAAAAGAATATATCTGTATTCTCCACGGGGAGAGTCGGGGTATGATTTCACAATCAGATTTTCCCTTGGGATACCGGCTGATTTTATCAGATACTCTCCCTCTTCCTGGTTTGAGAACATGTAATCACCACGCCCGGCATTAATCATTTGGACCATTTTGATCATATCGACTGTTACTTTGTATGTATTTGTCTGTTTCTCTTTTATCAGATTATCGAATACAATGCCGTATGAATATCCGTCTTTAACAAGAAGAATTAAATTTCTGTCTGCAAGAAGCGCTTTAAATGATTTATTTTTTTTAAGGTTTTCATTCCCCTTTTTCGCTATANNTGTATAATTAAAAAGGTTTTATCCTGATATACAGGGATTGAAAATTTATATATCTTCTCCCTTTCCGGGTTTTTAAACCATCCCACCATTGCCATTTTTTCTTTATTTTCTTTTGCGATTATCATCATCCGCTTTGCCGGCATCTCCTGCCATCTGTAGCTTAGACTCGATTTTTTTAGGGCATAATCCGCAGGCTCTGCAACCAGGCCCCTGATTATTCCGTCTGTGCTGTAATGGTAAGGATACCGGTCAACATAGCAGACAGTGATGGTCTCATTATCCACAGCATATGAATAAAACGGTAAAGTCAGGATTATGATGAGCAGAAACAGGCGAAATTTATTCAAGTTATCCCCCTGACTGATTGATACTGATAATATAACAAACTGGTGGAGTAAGGCAAGTTTAATACGGATTTTACAGGTAAAATCCTCGCTGTTTAAATATATTGACATCTGAAATAAAACACTTTATCATCATCTTAACCGGGAAATCATTTTTTTATATAGAAAAATAACAGTGAATAAAATGATCTTCAAAGGAATAGCTTTTTATTAAGGAGAATTTGTTATGGCAAGGAGCACTGAGCACGCAGCACTAATCTGCATTATATCAACACTAATCACGCTGGCAGGAGCAGCCGCAGGAATTTATTTTAATAAACCGCTTATTGTTGTAATCGCGCTCTTCCCTGTTGTTGTTTACGAGATTTACAGGGTTGAAGGTGTTTCAACGATATGGGCAAGCTGGGGTATGCTTGCTGTTCTTGTCGCTGAAGTTGTTCTTATAATCGGGAAGTTTAACATAAATATTACTAAGTATGCAGCTAAGTATATTCCGAATCTTCCGGCAGTTGATATCAAACTCGCAGGGCCTGTTGTAATGGGATACTTCTCGTACATCCTTATTAAAAGGACAGCGGGGATCTATACTAAATGGCTTGCTGTGATTATTCTTATCGGTTGCCTTGGATTGTTCTACGCGCTTGATCCCTCAATCTTCAGCAGGTTTACAGGGAAGGAGCTTCAGGAGGGGCTGAAGAATCTGCCGAATATACCGGTGAAGTAGAAAATGAAAAGCTTCCTTTACAAATTGTTAATTCAGATAACAATTTGTAAAGGAAGCTCGTTATGATAAAAAGGGCAGTTTATTAAAAGTTCTTCAAGCGGCCCGCGAAAGCCTGAAAAGATATACACGAAATTTAACCACCGGTTTATAAGCAGACAGGTACTATCATTTTTCAAGATTAGGCTTTTGTATGTATATATGGTGTATCCTTCTTTTCTTCGGATCGCTTTCAGGATATAACGCACTCTGTTTCTCATAGCTTAAACCGATACCAAATTCGGGATAAGTATTATAATCATCCTGTATTCCGTCTATTACTCCAATTTTCTTTTCTACGTCTTCCCGAAGATCTGTCGGAAGAATTTTTTCAGGCCATTCATAGGGATATTTTGAAAATCCATCCGCTCCCTGATTATAAATAAAAATTGTGGTGAGCACGTTAGGGTTGGTTTGTTTATTGAATCTTAAAGATATCCCTTTAGTTTTCCAGGAATAATAAAAACTGTCGGAATGCTGAGAAACTGTAAAATCATTCCCGAGTTGCTTAATATATTTCTTTATGTTCGGGCTATCTATAGGTTTATCGCAGAGCATTGAGAGCTCTTTACTGGACCCGCTTTTTTTTATTACATTATCATCACTCTCTTTTTCAATACANNAGATTTTTAGAGATCTCATTCAGATACTTGCCATACCCCGGCAGGAGACGGCATTTTGCTACAGTCATCATCGGAAATGTGGCTTTCATCATTACGACCTTCCCCTTTATACGGATGTATAGGAAATCACCCATCCGGATACTCTCTGCAGCTTTAGTTGATGCGACTGTAATCTCACCGGAATTTTTATTAATTTCAGAGATTTTCCCGATATTCACACCTTCAGCAGCAAAAGAATAATCACTGACAATAAATAACATAAAAACAGCTGACGATAAAAAAGTTTTAAAAAATTTCAGTTTCATATAAACCTCATATTTATAATTATTTGTTTTGCAGCATAGTTTTATAAAAATAAGTCTTTACGTTAAATGTATATTTTTCCGGAAAAGAAATCGATAAAAATTCAGCTGAAATATTTTTTTAAACAGAGCGCATTGAAGTAGTATTGGCAGGGTCATCTTTTTATGACATCAATTCGATAGTGCTCAGTGTAAGCGTGTTATGTAGCGGCAGGGGAATGGCGTGTCCCATCGAAGATGTTTTTAGATCCTTCTGATAATGTTCAGCATTTCCCGTTCCTCCCCCGGCAGACCGTATCTCAATCCGCCGGGAAGAGTTTCAGGCTTTACTACATCTCCACAGTTCCCGGAAATGCCTCTGCAAAAGCCTCAATCGCAGGCCACTCATCGGAGAAGAGTGCATCCATCATTCCGAAGAACTGAGGGAACTCCTCCCTGATGAAAAAGCGCGACGTAAGCACCCTGCTGTAGTAGAACGCAGCTTCACTGTTATCAGCAATTAAGGCTTTAAGTTCCGCACCTTTCTTATCTCCGGCAATAGACTTCATTTTGGGATAAGAAACTGCAAGGCTCCATACATGCATCCATGCTATGGAGAGCATATATATAGCTTTTCTGAAAGGTGTTGCTCCAGAAAGTATCTGGTGAAACTTCATTCCGGCAGCCATCCCTTTCATCCTTTCAACATATTCATCAAGTCTGGCAAGCCCCTTAACGACCGGTTCAATGTAATCCACCGGAACTCCGTTTTTCCGTGCAAGTTCCACTGATTCATTCAGCCGTTTTTTAAATACATTATAATTATACTGCCCGGGATTCATCAGGAGCTTCCGCATAACAAGGTCCATTCCCTGGATACCGTTTGCCCCTTCAAAGAGGCAGAGAATCTTGGAATTCCGCATCATCTGTTCAATGGGGTAATCGCAGCAGAATCCGTATCCACCGAACATCTGCATTGCCTCAGATGTGATTAGCACGTTCCTGTCGCTGCACCCCGCTTTGCACACAGGCACAAGGAAATCAACAATGGCGCGGGCTTCTTTTGCCTCCTCACCTTGTAGTACTGTTCCAAGATCCATGTTGTAATACATGTTGTAAATCAGCATCCTCTGTGCGTCCACATAAGACTTTATCCACAGCAGCATCCTCTGAACATCCGGATGCTCGATTATAGGAACCATTGGCGCAGATGGATTGTTCATGTCCTTTAATGCCGATCCCTGCAATCTCCCTTTTGAATATGACGCAGCATGGAGATATGCGGCAGAAGAAACTCCCTGCGCCTGAACAGCTGTCCCCATGCGGAAGTCATTCATCATCTGAAACATGATCTTCATCCCTTCACGTTCCTTCCCCAGGAGAAAGCCCACACATTCACCGTTGTCTCCGAAACTCATGGAGCATGTAACGCACCCCTTAATCCCCATCTTGTGCTCAATGCCGGTGCATTTAACGTCATTACGTTTTCCCGGATTACCACTGGCGTCAGGTAAAAATTTAGGTACGATAAATATAGATATACCTTTAGTCCCCTCCGGATCACCTTCGATTCTTGCAAGCACAGGGTGAACCATGTTGGAATAGAAATCATTCTCACCGGCAGAGATAAATATCTTCTGACCTGTTATGCGGTATGTGCCGTCAGGCTGCTTTACAGCTTTTGCAGTGAGTCTCCCTACGTCAGACCCCGCCTGTGTTTCAGTGAGGCACATTGTGCCCCCCCATTCTCCTGCCATCATCTTCGGGACATATGTTGTCCTCAGTTCTTCAGATCCGAAATTTGATATAAGCATCATTGAACCGTGGGCAAGGGCCCCCCACATAAGGAGAGGCTGATGCGCCGCACTTATAAACTCGCCGCATGCAGCGCCAAGGGATTGCGGCATCCCCATGCCGCCGATCTCCGGTGATTCAACTATCCCGATAAACTGTGCATCATAATAAGCTTTCAGCGGTTTTTTTACAGCATCAGGGAGAGTGACGTTACCGGTTGCCGGGTCCCATGTGCAGCA
>DINC01000317.1:8875-11042 GCA_002425885.1 Spirochaetia bacterium UBA5550
AAATGCGGGTAGCATTCTTTTACTGCAATATTTTCTATTAAATCTAAAGTCGCCTCAAATGTATCGTGATCAAATGACGCGAACTTTTCGAACTGAGTCAGTGAATCGATATTCAGTATTTCGAAAAGTACATATCTTAAATCACGCGGATCTATTACGGGATTATTCATAACTGCTTCCTTTGCCCGGTTATATTTAGAAAAATCTGCTTATTTTCGCAATCTGCTCCTGAGCCTCTTTAGCCATACCTTCAATGACTTCCTTGCAGCTCTTTATATCATAAATTCTTCCCAGTGACTGGCCCATCATCATAGGAGCAACGTCAACGTCTCCTGTTTCCCATGCAGTGCGGCATCTTTCACCTGTGATGAGCGGAGCAAGTTCCATTATGTTTGCGCCTTTTTTCTCAGCTTCAAGAATATCCTCTGCGCATTTATTTTTTATCGCACGTCCCTGGAGGTTTATAGATTTGCAGATAAGTGTTGTGTCAAACTCCTGACGTTTAAGGATTTCATCTTTTATGTTCTGGTGTACCTGGCACTCGTGTGTTGCCATGAAACGTGTTGCCATCATAACACCCTCTGCTCCGAGAGCAAGTGCCGCTGCCATGGATTTTCCGTCAGCAATACCACCCACTGTAACAACAGGAAGTTTTATCTTTTCAGCAATCTTCGGTGTAAGGATCATTGTTGTTACATCATCTTTCAGAGGGTGCCCCCCTTCCTCGATACCGGCAGCGTATATTCCGTCATAGCCCGCCTCTTCAGCATGCTCAGCATGTTTGAGGCATCCGACTTTGTGGAACATCTTTACTCCAGCTTTCTTCAGCATTTCAACATACTGTACTCCGAGTTTATCAATAGGTGTACCTGAAACTTCGATACCTGCAACTTTCTCTTCAGCAATTATTTCAAGGTTTCTCCTGTGGTCATCCATTGTAATATGGAATGAAGGGAGTATTGTGACACCCACCATGAACGGTTTATCTGTGAGCTTCTTTGTCTCACGGATTGCGTTTCTCAGTTCATCACCTGTTTTGTAGTTCCCCGCTGTGAGGTTACCCATACCGCCTGCGTTTGAAATTGCTGCAGTAAGTTTAGGCTCGCCAACGAGGTACATGGCTCCGCATATAATGGGATATTTAATCCCGAACATTTCTGTGATTCTTGTTTTCATATCTTCCTTCCTGGTAGTTTATTATTTCTGCTGACTATCCGTCACGCAGTAAAACTCTTTTTAATTCCTGCTTTAATTAGCGCCACGTCTATTACATCTTTACCCATGTTAAACATGATGCTGATTGCTTCATTTTTTGTCAGCTCATTATGAATGCCCACACATATCAGTGAGGCGAGCCCGTGGGAGAATATCCCCATGCGCCTCAAGACCTCTTTTCTGTCTTCTTCAGGGAGTTGTGAGATAAGCTCATCTTTCCCCAGTTCAGCATAAAGGGATTTCATGAACTGTTTAAGGATTCCGCGTGTTTCAGGGCTTTCGAGAATAAGGACTCTGAAGAGCTCTCTGTTCTCCTGTGCGAAGAGAACAAAGCCTGTTCCCATATTGAGGAATACGCTTTTAGTGTAGGGCTTAAGCGTGTATTCAAGTGCAAGTTTTTCACCGCGCAGAAGTACCTCTTCCCGCAGCTCTTCCATATTTTTAAAACATGAATAAACAGGAGCAGTGGATGAGTTAAGCTCCTCCGCAACGCGGCGGGCGGTGAAGTCCCTGAATCCGCTTTTTTTTGTCAGCTCAAATGCTGCGTTAATTACATCTTCTCTTAAAAAAATTGTTTTTGGAGGCATTTCAACTCCGGAGTTAATTGTCAGTTGTTAAATAACAAATGTTATTTAAAGTATGGTTCTGTCAAGATTTTTTTGGATTTTGGGTGGTTTCCAAGTTAAGGTAAAATACATTCACCGTCAGGAAGGCCCCCGCTCTCCTAAACTTGATTTGTACCTACATCTTCTCTATAACCCCCCTAAATCCCCCAGAGGGGGACTTGAAGATTGATTTACAAATAAATATCATATTTATGAATTTAAAAAGTCAGGTCACCAAAGTATGTTATAGAGCTTGCAAGAAAAATGAGAGTTAACTTAACTGTGCCTGAAAAAAGTTTTATGGGAAAAATTAAAAACTAAAAATATTTAATTCAAATCATATCTTA
>DINC01000074.1:0-11371 GCA_002425885.1 Spirochaetia bacterium UBA5550
ACTTAATGAGGGGTAACAATATGAAAAATTTAACTGAAAAGCATCAGAATATAGAAGAGAAAGAAAAAATACATACAATGGATAAATGTGTCACCGCGCCTCATCCTGAGATGGCAAGAAATAATGAAAGAGATGAGCCCTGTGAAGAAGAATAAAGATTAATACAAACTGAACTTATTGCTCGTAAAAACCTCCTTAATTGAACAAATTGAAAAGCCGTGTAAACGGCTTTTTTTTTGCTCACACCCCCCTGGCCCGATAAATATAAAACAATTGACATCTCCCTGAAACGCCTGTAAGGAGATGTGAAGATAAATAAAGCCGGAGAAGTTATGGATATTTTTACACTTGCAAACGGGCCTTTCATGGTGAATTCATACCTGGTTATAAACGGGAGGAAAGCGGTAATAATAGATCCCGGTACAGGGATAAAACCTTTCCTTGTAAAGATTGAATCTGAAAAACTTGAACTTGAGGCAATAATTGCAACACACGGACATATCGACCATATTGATGGTGTAAACTCTGTTAAAAAGAAGTTCAATGTCCCCTTTTATGCGAATGATATGGACACCGACCTTATACAGACTGTACGTATGCAGGCAAGGATGTTCGGAGTCCCTGATCCCGGAGATATAAGCGCTGACAGAAATCTTCCATCCTCAGGGGAAATTGAGATTGCAGGTATGAAACTTGGACTCATGCATACACCGGGCCATTCAAAGGGCTCTGTTTCCATTCTCATAGATGATGTTTTGTTTTCAGGTGACACACTGTTTAATTACTCTATAGGAAGAACTGACCTTCCTGGCGGAAACTACGAGGAGCTTATAAATTCAATAAGATCTAAGATTCTGATACTCCCTGATACTACGAGAGTGCTTTCAGGACACGGACCTGAAACAACGGTGGGACGGGAGAAGAAGATGAACCCCTTTCTCTCCTGATTAACAAAGAGAAAGGGCCCTGCCGCATTTCAGCCGAAACTGGCTATTGCATCATCAACAGCACCGAAGAGCTTGATTACTGAAGTTACTTTTGTAAGTTCAAGGACTTTTTTCACATCATCGTTGGGGCAGGCAAGCTTAAGCTGGGATTTCAGAATCTGGTTTATATTGAGAAAAATCCCTATACCTGTGCTGGTTATAACCTTCACTTCAGAAAGGTCAAGAACCATCTTTTTTATACCCCTTTCAACTATGGCATGCTGAATTTTCTCTTTAAGATCAGGCACATCAAGAGTGTGAACCTCTTTCATGACAATTTTAATGACAAAAAGACCGTTTCCCTTCTCTTCAAGATTGATCATATTCATTCCTCTTAAGCTTGTTATATGCTCAAAATAGAACCTCATTTTATTATCAGTCAATCAATTTTTATCTCCCTTTTTTATAATGCCACTGAATTCATTTTACAATTCATAAATACTGTTTATAACGGGCAATATAGACTTGACGTATAAACAATTATCCATACTATTTACAAAATTCAGGATTTTCAGAATCCGTTATTGTCTTGACCTGAAATACTACATACATCAGATATGGTGACATGAGCCTGCTTGACAGTTTAAAGAAAAATAACATACTCGTAAAACCCGCTGCCAAAAACAGATGGGATATGATCGAGGAGATGGTGGAACTTGCTGCGAAGAATAAAGATATTCCAGCGGAGGACGCCGGGGCAATTAAAAATGCCCTTATTGAGAGAGAAAAATCGATGAGCACAGGTATCGGGAACGGTGTTGCAATACCGCACTGCTCCACTACTAAAGTGAGCGAAATCACCACAATAATGGCACTGAGCCCCAAAGGGATCAATTTTGAAGCCATAGATAATGAACCTGTAAAGATTATCATACTACTTATAGTGCCGAAAGATAAACTTACACAGCATATCAAAACCCTGGCAAATATCGCAAAGATGATGAGCGACGTCAAGCTGAGAGAGGAGATCCTCTCCCTTAAAACCGCTGACGCCATACTTAAGACCCTTAAAAACTACACACTCCCCTGACAAAGATGGACCAGTTTTCAAGACTTCTGGATACTGAAAAGATTCCCGGTGAAGAGGCGGATCAGGACGCGTCGCTCCGCCCCTCTACGCTTAATGAATTTATCGGCCAGAAAAAAATCACAGAGAACCTCAAGGTATTCATCGAATCCGCGAAGATGAGAAAAAAATCCCTGGATCACATACTCCTCTCAGGTCCTCCGGGACTTGGGAAGACAACGCTGGCATTTATCATAGCTCAGGAACTGGGTGTAAACCTCAAAGCGACATCAGCACCCATCATAGACAAAGCAGGAGACCTTGCGTCAATACTCACAGGACTTGAGGAGAATGACGTGCTCTTCATCGATGAGATCCACAGGCTCTCACCTGCAATAGAGGAGATACTCTATCCTGCAATGGAGGACAGGTCCATTGATATTATAATAGGCCAGGGTGTTGGAGCTAAGAGCATAAAGCTGAACCTTGCGCCCTTTACCCTTGTTGGCGCCACAACGCGCACAGGGCTTCTCACGTCAGCTCTTCGCGACAGGTTCGGGATACCGCTGCGTCTCAACTATTACGAGCCTGAGGAGCTGAAAACCATAGCTCTCCGTACTGCGGGGATTATGGGTATATCGATGGATGACGACGCGGCCCTTGAGATAGCAAAACGTTCACGCCGCACGCCGAGGATTGTAAACAGAATTGTGAGACGTGTCACGGACTTCTCTGTTGTGATGAAAAAAGAGAGCGTTGACCTTGAAATAACAAGGTACGCATTAGAGCGCCTCGACATAGATGAGCTTGGCCTTGATGAGATGGACAGGAGGATACTCCACTCCATTATTGAAAAATACAGCGGCGGCCCGGTGGGGCTCAAGACAATCGCAATATCAGTGGGGGAGGAGACAGACACACTTGAGGATTACTACGAACCATTCCTTGTGCAGAGCGGACTCCTGAAACGTACCCCGCGCGGAAGAATGGCAACCATGAGCGCATATAAACATTTAGGGATAAAATTCAACAGCTCAAAAGAGGATGAGCAGCAGGCGCTCTTCGAAGAGTAATCCTACTTAACAGTAACGTAAACCTGCCGCGACCTGGGGCCGTCAAATTCGCAAAAGTAAATACCCTGCCATGTGCCGAGCCTGAGCTTTCCCCCTTCAACAATAACAAACTCCGAACACCCCACAAGTGATGATTTTATGTGAGCAGCGGAATTCCCTTCGCTATGTGCAAAGTCCACGGCATCAAAATTCAGATGAGCAAGCCCCTTAATAAAATCGCGCCGTACATCGGGATCTGCGTTTTCATTTATTGTTATAGCAGCAGTTGTGTGAGGTGTGAATATATAGCAGATGCCGTCCTTCACACCTGACTTTGTCACAATGGACGCGACCTCCGCTGTGACATCAACAAGCTGTTCCCTTCGAGCTGATTTAACAGGAAAAATCTGTAAAGACATTACTTCTCCTGAAACTTCCCTTCAACAAATTTACCCTTCTGAGCCTCAGTGCCGTCAGGCCTGTAAAGCGCGCCGTTTCCGTGAGGTTTTCCATCCTTAAAATCGCCAGCATATTTTATTTTATTCGGCTGAGTGTATTCGCCTTTACCATTATATTTATGGTTTTTAAACATCCCTTCATAAACAGCGCCGGTTTTTGAAATATGCTTACCCTTTCCGTTCAGGAGATCATTTACGAAATCCCCTTCGAATATTTCACCATTTGCGAAAGTTACTTTACCTTTACCATTAAGTTTCCCTTTTTTAAAATCACCTACATACATATTCCCTTTGTCATCTGTAAATGATCCCTGGCCGCTCATAATACTATCAATAAAATTACCCTCATAGCGTGAACCGTTTTTAAAAACAGCTTTACCGTTACCGTTTATCTTCCCGTTTTTAAAATTGCCGCTGAATGTATCACCATTAACGTCAGTAAAAATACCTGCACCTGCAGGTTTCCCCTCAACAAAATTTCCCTTGTAATTACTTCCGTTTTTATAATTAAAAATCCCCTCTCCATTGAATGCGTCTTTGCTGAAAGCTCCTGAATACTTTTCGCCTGAGGCGTAAAGGAATTCACCTTTCCCCTCTTTCTTACCTTTTTTAAAATCACCTGTATATTTATCACCGGCTCCGGAAACTATAACACCCTTACCGTCGAGGAGATTATCTTTATAATAACCCTCTGCGACTTCACCGTTTTTATAATTAACCTTCCCTTTTCCGTTCAGTTTACCATCTGTAAACTCACCCTCATACCTGTCACCTTTCTGGTCAACATAAACCCCCTTCCCGGTCATTTTACCGCCTTTAAACTCACCTTCATAAACAGCTTTGTTAGAAAATAGAAACTTACCTTTTCCATCGGTACAGTTCCCCTCTGTACACTGTGCATAAAGATTTACTGATGAAAAAACAAAGAACATTGAAGCCAGAACATATAAAACCTTCATTCTTTTTACTCCTTCGTTTATAATTTCATTTCTATAAATATGGCAAACCTGTGCAGACTGGTATCCATTACTTTTTAAACATGTATAGCAATAACGAATCAAATGAATGACACGAGATTATAAGATCACATCTCAATAATAATATAATCATTCTCCCGCTTAACAGAATATTTTTTCAGATTTTTCTTTGCTGAACCGGAACGGATTACTCCCCCGATATCATAAGTTGATTTCCCCACACTACAGCACTGAACCCCGTCACCATGAGGATCGAGCCTCCTCCCTGCGTGCATGCACCTGTTGCTGAATACATGAAACTCCCCGTCCGTTCCATGTATCAGGAGAAACCTGTCAGGGAGCCCTTTCCCTTCAATCCTCACCCCTGTTCCCGGAGCAGCAACCTCCGGAAGCCTGCCAAGGTCAATCCTGACATTTTTCCCATCCAAAGACCAGCTCCCCTCCGCAGCGCATTTCGTTGCAGGTATGCCGAAAATTCTCTGTATTATTGTACGTTTCCCCATATATTATCCTCCTCAGATAATATATTATCTATTTCCTCATTTCTCTTTTTCAACAAGATTAATATATTCTTTTACATAAAAATTTACCAGCGCGGCTGATTCCCCACTTCAACACCAGTTACATCAGAGGCATTTATAATGCTTATAAAAACATTGGGATCTATATCTGTGGTTGTCTTTTTCAGAGCTGAAACCATTCTGCGGTTAATCACCGTATAAAGAATCATCTTTTTATTACCGTGATAACCTCCACGCCCATGAAGGAGGGTGACACCGATTTTATGAACTTCAGTGAGTTCCTGGAGGATATCCTCCCATTTATCCGAGATAATGAGTGCTGCCTGTCTCCTTGATAAACCGTGAAAAACATAATCAGTTCCCCACATGCTGATAATAATATAGACAACCGTATAGAGAATCTTATCAAGGGGATATAGACTGCATGATACCAGAAGAACAACAGCATTGATTATTACTCCGCCTGCGCCAAGTGTGATCGAAAAAAACTTATTCATGATCACACTGAGTATCTCCGACCCTCCGGGCGCGCCGTATGACTTTAGCATAACAGCAACACCCACACCATTCAACCCGCCGGCAATCACTGCCGCAAGCATTTTGTCTTCAATTCCGATTCTGAAATTAAAAATGAAAAGCATCGCGGAATAGAGTACCATCCCCCAGAGAGAATAAAGTACAAAACGAAGACCAACGAAAACCAATCCTATTATAAAAACTGGAATGTTCACGATGAGATACATTATCCCCACAGAAATAACAGGAAACTTATAGAAAACAGCAAGAGTTACCCCTGTCATTCCACTTGAAAGAAACCCCTGCGGAATCAGTATGCCATTTACAGAAATTGCGCATATAGCAGCACCGGCACTGAGAAGGAATGTATTGAATACAAAATCTAAAATATTTTTCACGATTATTCTCCGGCGATAAAATAACCACAGATTGATTATAATGAAAAAACAGGGCTGTTTCCAGTTTAAATAGTTATTGCTGAAATGATTTAAATCTGAACTATATAACCATGAAAAATTCAGAATTTAAACTGCAGCGCCTGGATGACTTCGCAGCAGCAATGGAAGGGGCATGAATTTGTTGCGGACATGGCAGTAGGCTGGGCCTTTGAGATCATCCGGGATAATGAGCTTAAAGAGTTTATGCAGAAGAATATGCCGGAAGTAAATTTTATTTACTCAGACAGCAACGGCCCGGGAAGTATTACTGTTAAATATAATGGCCGTTACTGGATAATAACTGATTAGAGAGACTGTTTCTCTCTGTCAGTTCTCCCTGTAGTAGAAATCCACGTCAAAGCCGCCGAAGGATGATGAGAATGACATATTCACATTGTCATAGAGAGCCTTGATTGAAATTGGATCATCATTGAACTCAGGGGGTGAGAGTATCAGATCATGCTCCGCGTACTGCATAAGGTTGGCAAAGGTGCCTGTAATGAGGTTAGCAAGCTCCCCTGCAACATCAGCACTTACGCTTTTAGTGATCCTCGCTTTAGGATCACCGATGAAATGCCTTGATATCTGCGTAAGTGTAGCCTGGGGCATATTGATAAGGAGTTCACCTTTGAGAGTTCCCATTATCTCTATGGCAATCTGCGGGTCTTTTTCTGACGCCTGGGCTTCAAATACCTCAGTAACCCCGTTATCATTGAGAAATTTTTTAAATATGTGGTTAACCGATTTTGTCAGAATTTTTGAATAAGCTTCGTAGTTGCTCATGAATGCNNAAATTACTTATGAAAACTATCCATATATCTCTTAACAGACTCATAATTACACCCTACAACTATTGAAAGATATGCAGTTAAAACAAGGCCCAGAACAATACTCAGAGGAAGAGTGTACTGTGAGCCGAACTGCTCCTCAAGCCAGATGAATGATTCGCTGAAATTCAGCAGAAGTATACTTGAAAAAATTACTGTACCTGCAAAAACCCATTTACCGCCGGAAACCCTGCCTACGTGAGACAAACTCTCCCCTGTGATTTTATTCATTATAGAGAGACTTAACCCGCGCGGTGCGGTGAACGGCGACTCTGATGCAAGTATATCCAGGGCGGCTGTTAAAGCTGCAACCTCCCCCCTGCATCTTTTGCAAATTATTATATGAAATCTCAAAAGAAAAGGGATATCCCTGTAATCATCAAGTTCCATGAATTTTTCAACTGCTCTGTCACATTTCATAGCATTCCTCCGCGAGGGTGCCTTTAAGCTTGTCCCTCAGTATATTTTTTGCCCTGAATACATCCGATTTTATTGTATTTACCGGGTATCCGGTGATCCCGCTTATCTCGCTGTATTTCAGCCCGAAAAAAAAGTATAAGTCGAGACAGATCCTGTATCTTTCCGGGAGCCTGTTTATCTCCTCTATAAGAAGCTCCTTCAGCTCATTATTTATATGTGTCTGATCAGGAGATTCACCGCTGTACACAGGCTCATTAACATCAACCTGAAGGTGCTCCTCCCCGCGCCCCTTCTTTATATTTATAGCCAGGTTATAAGCCAGTTTAACCAGCCAGAACCTGAAGGGAGCGATCTCCCTGTAGGATTCAATTTTATCAAAAGCCTTCAGAAAGACCTCCTGGGTAAAATCAGCCGAATCCTCACTGTTGTAAAAAAAACGCATCCCTATGCTGAAGATCCTGCTGCTGTACCTATCAACAATAAGTGAAAAGAATTCGCTCTTACCCTTCTGAACCTTTCTGACAGCCTGTTCGTCCGAGAGATTCTCTTTATCCATTCTTGGATTTTATTTTGTATGCAATTCGCACATATATAAGGAGGCTCAGGCCGATTGCTGAAGGGATAAGACCGCTCAGCACCCCGTAACTGAATCCCTCCTTAACAAGAAAAAAGAAAACCAGAATCAGTCCCAGTGTAAATAGAACAAGACCGGCGAGGAGAGAAAAAATCTCCATATCAAAAGGTGTCCTGGAGTAGATCCCTTTTTCTATCATCTCTTTTTTAAGTTTATAACTCCAGAAAAGATAGAAAAAAATTACGGTGCAACCCATAACAATACCCACTATAGGTATTATGCTTACAATAACCTGCGCAGCTGTGGAAGGCATACATCACCTCTTTTATAAAATCAGTTTCCGTTTATCATAATTCATATATAATATTTAAAACAGAATTTTTTCTTAAAGGTTGCATTTTTTTAGCAACCTGATGAGCGTTCCGGCTGTTTTAAATTTTAGTAAGAGTCAAATCGAGAGGAAGGAATATTATGAATATACCGGAAAATGAACAAATTTCCGCATACACGCATGGCGGTGCAATACCGGTTATGGCAACAGGAACAGCAATTCTTGTCTATCTGAGCCGGGGAAATTTCTATCTTCAGATTGTTTCACTGATATATGGACTTTCTGCTGTTCTTCTTTTTACTGCAAGCTTTCTATACCATGCACGCAAAAGTGAAGAGAATGATACAAGCATATGGAGAAAACTGGACCACTCGGCAATTTTTCTTCTAATAGCAGGAACCTACACCCCTATGTGCTACCTCTACCTTGACGGATGGATGAGATGGGGGATACTTATAGCGCAATGGTCACTTGTTTTTTCCGGAATAATTTTTAAGCTCTTTTTCATTAATGCTCCGCGCGTCATCGGAACCGCCATATACCTCATAATGGGGTGGATTGTGGTTGTGCCCATAAGCAGACTGGTGAACACCATGCCCGGAGACGCGATGTTTTTCCTTGCTGCCGGCGGTTTGTCCTATACAGTGGGAGCTGTGATTTATGCCATAAAAAAACCGAATCCACTCCCTGATTACTTCGGTTTCCATGAGATATTCCACATTTTCATCATAGCAGGAGCTGCTTTTCACCTCTGCATGGTTTTCACAGGGGTCGGGGCTTTTTCAGGGGCGATGTAGCAGTTTTGCATGAAACACCTGATTATAGCCCCCTGCGATTGAACTATAGCCTGAAATCATCCTCGAATAAGCATCAGCAGCTCATTTTTAATTAAAACGTAGACCTGATAACTCCCTCTTTACGGAATAAAGGGGCGGCAGCTCCTTTATAAGCCCCGCAGGGCCCCCTGCGGTTTAAAAAAAATTCACTTTTTTTAACTTTTTTTGGTTTTCCAATACTATTATTATTGACAATTGGTTTACCAATTAATATATGGTAAACCATAAAATAAATGTTAAAGTTCTTTGGAGGAACAAATTATGGAAAGTCTTATTTTAGCAGCAGGCCTCATCCTTTTCTCAGGTACAGTATCTTATGACGTGAACCACAAAGACGTGGCTGTCAACAAGGGCAATACTGTTAATTCAACAGTACAGGTTGAAAAAGGTTTTTTTGACCAGGACGTAAGAAAGTAAAAATTTAAACGAAATTATCTAAAACAAAAGGAGAACAGATTATGATATCAGAAGCAGCAATTCTAATTACAGGTTTAATACTTTTTTCAGGCACAGTAACATACGACCTTCACGACAAGGCTGTTGAAGCACAGAAAGGAAATTCAGTTAACACTACAGTTCAGGTAGAGAAGGGTTTCTTTGACCAGGATAAAAGAAAATAAAAATAGTCTAACAAACATTTATGAGTGGGAAGAGGGGACAGGAAACTGTTCCCCTTCTTTTTTAAAAACTGCACCCTTCCGCTAAAGATAAAAACCTTGCATTAAAAATCTTAATTTTTAAACTTAATCCAATTCATAGTATTTCAAAAATATTGTCTTTTCGTACCCCTTGCCGTTCTTCGGGCAGGAAATATCAATAAGATAATTTATTCTTATATTCAGGAGAATTAAATATGTCAGTTTCAAGAGAAGAATCTCTAAACCTCCTTAATGAACATGTGAAAAACGACAGGATGATTGCTCACTGCATAGCATCCGAGGCTGTAATGAAGGCCATTGCTGCAAAATTAGGAGAAGATCAGTGCAAATGGGGAACAGCAGGTCTTTTACATGATATCGATGTTGAAATAACCAATGCTGATATGAAGCTCCACGGCCTTAAAGCTGCTGAAATTCTTGAAGAAAAAAACTATGATCCTGAGATAATCGATGCAATAAAGATGCATAATGAAGAGGCTACCGGCATCCCGAGATCTACAACCTTTCAGCACGCCCTTGCTGCAGGAGAGACAATCACAGGGCTTATCTTTGCAACAGCCCTTGTTTATCCGGATAAAAAACTATCAAGTGTTAAGTCTAAATCGATCACAAAACGGATGAAGGAGAAGGCCTTTGCAGCTTCTGTTAAAAGGGAGAATATTATTGAGTGCGAGAAGATCGGGATACCCCTGGATGAGTTTGCTGCTATTTCACTTGCGGCAATGCAGGAGATTAGCGGAGAGCTGGGATTTTAAAAAGACCCGTTATCCCCGGCTTGATATTAAACCAGATATTTTTTAATGCTCTTTCCTTTGCTGTTAACGGACAGGGGATGAAACCTATTCTTGTTAATAATGATGACAGGATTGTTCTTCTGTTGGGGAAAGAGGTGAAGGAATAGCCGGGGATTTTCAACTATGTCTTTATTTCTTTGATTCTAGTCCTGGTTGAGGCTGGGCATAATAAAACAGTTGAATTTTAACTGTAACTTTATACTATTATTTTAACTGAATAATTAAATGAAATTTCNNAAAAGGAAATTTTTATGTATGCTTATAAATCCCGTGTTAAAATTTTAAATGACAGAAAACTGACCATAAAACTTCCAAACGACATTCCGGAAGGGGAAGCGGAAGTAATTGTTCTATCTGAAAATAAGCCGGTAATTAGTACTGCCACTTCTGATTCTAACGATTTAATTAAAAGGCTTGATGAATGGATAAATCAAATACCGCCAGTTCCTCACATTCCTCTATCTTCTTTAGACAGGAATGAACTGTATAAATGAAGCGGTTTATTCTTGATACAAATTTAATTCTACGTATTGCTGACAGAACTGCTCCTGAACATGAACTTTCCTATTCAATCGTTAAACGTCTGGCAATCGAGGGTTATGAACTCTGTATTATTCCGCAGGTTCTTATTGAATTCTGGGTTGTGGCAACCCGGCCTGTCAATTCCAACGGATTCGGCTGGGATGCATCTTATACAATGACTGAACTGGAAAAACTTCAGAGTCTTTTTTTATTGCTTCCTGATAATGAGTCTATTTTTATTCACTGGAAAAATCTTGTTTTGAGAGGAGTTAATGGTAAACGGGCTCACGATGCCAGAATAGCGGCAGCAGCTATCGCTCATAATGCCGATGCTATTGCAACATTAAATGTTCAGGATTTTACAAGTTTTGGAGTTAATCTTATTTCTTCTTAAAAACTGCATGGGAGTGCCCTAAAGGCTCCCCATTCTATAAACCTCTTCCACACCCTCGCAC
>DINC01000074.1:11413-12242 GCA_002425885.1 Spirochaetia bacterium UBA5550
TGCTTAGCCATTATGCTATATGTGGTATTGTTGGATGGAATTTTAAAATTAACCCGTGCGTCACGGAAGAAACGTTTACTTTTTACTTATTTCGCCAACAATATCATCAATCGTATAGCTGTCGAGCAGAGCATGTCTGTCTTTTGTATAATCTCCTCTTCCGGAATCAAATTGCTGTATAAAACGTATCATGCCGTCAGGACCGAGTTTCTTTATAAGTGCTTCGATACCTTCTTCTCTTATCTGCTCAATCCCCTTTTTTGTTTTCATAATAGAAGCTCCCTTACAATATTAGCAGGATTCTCAATCCTGATTTGCAATAATTCCGGATTTCTCCGGTACAATTTGAGAATCTTATCATCTGTTGTTATAAAAATATCAGCGCCTGATTTTTCAGCAGTTGCTATATGAAGTGAATCAAAAGCTCCAAAGCCTGATTTCTGCAGTTTATAAGCAAACCTAAATTCAATTATTGTATCATTTAAAGAATAGAATTTTGATATATATTTAGAAAGTGAAAGTAATTGAGATTTCCGAACCGGATCAGGAGTTTTACTTATTTCATGTTTAAGTACATCACTGCCGATCAGTTTTATTTTCCCGGTCAAAGAAATTTTCAATATTATTATTACAGATTCAGCTTCAATACGGATTCTATCCTGTGTCTGGTCATCAAAGGGCCGGTTTAAACAACATGCATCAAGATAGCAGTTTAATGTTTTACGGATCTCTGTTTTCTTCATAATTAGAAGTAAATATTATCTTTTGTTATTACAAGTAAAAAATGTTAATAAAAATAGCAGTCTTCGCACATCGCCAACTTCTTGTG
>DINC01000074.1:12277-12475 GCA_002425885.1 Spirochaetia bacterium UBA5550
GCCATTATGCTATATGCGGGATTGTTGCAAAGTAAATCCGAATTTCCTCATTAAATGGTATTGCTTAATAATAAAATAATTCACCTTACTCTTCTAATTTTCCGTATGTAATTTCAGTATTAGGTAACTGTTTCATAAGCCACTCGGCTCCTTTTTTTGTTACCTTAGTGTTTTCAAGTGCAATCTTTTTAAGTTCTT
>DINC01000367.1:0-5312 GCA_002425885.1 Spirochaetia bacterium UBA5550
ACTTTTATTTTCCCTATATGAGTACTGGTATTTCAATATTTCTTTTGCTGAATATCTTTAGCATTATTGACATACTTGTTAGTAATGCCAGGAAACTTTTAAAAATTGAAAAGGAACTAAAACGTATTCTCTATGTAGACAATGATACAGGCCTTCAAAACAGGAATGGTTTTGTCAATGATCTGGAGCAGGAATTATTCAGCGGGAGTACTCTTTCCCTGATATTTATAGATATTGATGATTTCCAGAATATTAATGAGTCATTCGGTGAAAAAGCGGGTGATGAAGTACTCAAAATGTTCACCGGCAGGCTGCTGGATTTTTTTTCGTCTGACGGCAGGCTTTATAGAATAGGCGGCGATGATTTTGTTCTTGTTTTAAAAGAAACAGAGTCTGACGCGGGTGCTGGATTCGTGGCGGGTAAAATTATTTCGTCTATGCGCAATCCTTTTAATGTATCGGGAGTTTCTCACATGCTTACAGTAAGTATAGGTATTATCCAGATACCGCGGGACGGGGACAGCGTAAACTCTATACTGACTAATGCATACAGCGCTATACGAAATGCAAAAAAGAGAAAAAATACCTACAGTATATTCACTAAGGAGATGGCAGAGCTTTTTTCTCAGAGAATCGGTGTTGTCAGTCTTCTCCGTGCAAGTATCAACAATGATCAGTTCGAGTTATTTTATCAACCAGTTGTTGACGTGGAGGGGAACCTCGTTTACGCGGAATCACTGCTGAGATGTACTAATTCTGATCCTGTAATAGGCGGGCCGGGTATGTTTATTCCTTTAATGGAAAAAGCCGGACTTATTAAGGAAATTGATGATATGGTTATACGAAAGGCTTTTCATGACATGGAGATGCGTATAAAGAAAAGGTTCAGCATCAGTATAAATCTCTCATCAAATCAGCTTGTAAATCCCGCTTACAGCGATTTCCTCTCTTCGTTTTCAGCTCAGCATGGAATTGATCCGTCTCAGATAACCCTTGAGGTTGTTGAGAATACACTTATTGAAAACTTTGAATCAGGGCGGCAGAGTATTCTGCACCTTAAAGAAAAAGGATTTAAAATAGCAATAGATGATTTCGGTAAAGGTTTTTCTTCACTTTCATATCTCTCCGAACTCCCTGTTGATATTGTTAAGATTGATATGGCCTTTGTCCAGTCAATACCGGGAGATCCGAAAAAAGAGGCTGTTGCATCTCACATTATGAATCTTGCACATTCTCTTGAACTTAAAGTTGTTGCTGAAGGATTTGAAAAAAAGGAACAGGTTGAGTTTTTTAAGAATATCGGATGCGATAATTTTCAGGGTTATTATTTTTCCCATCCCCTGCCGCTGGATGAACTGCTGAAAAAATATTTTCCTTGAACAGTTTATGATTAATGAGAAATACAGATTCCGGTAGGCATGCTGTCCAGTGTTATGAATATCCCGGCAGTACCGTTAGGAGCTGCAACATCAAGATCTGCGCGGTAAATGCGTTTGTCTGTCTGGGATGTCCAGTATATTTTGTGATTCGTAAGATCAATAGCAATCTTCTGAATATCTGTAATATTCTGGTATAACCATCCTTCATCACTGACTATAAGATCCAACCCGGCACGTGATATCCTTCTCGGCCAGGTGCCATGAGTTGTGTTAGCTGCAAAATAAACATAAGTGCCATCGGTTGCTATACCTTTAAACGGTACAGAATTCACCGTTGGCCCGTTAAGAGAAGTTATCAATGTATCTGAATTCGATGTTGCAGTCGTTCCCCGGTATGGCGATCCCGCATTGCCACTTCCAAGGGTTATTCCTGTGTCGTAATATGTATTTGCTGTTATATAGAAATTTCCGGTTGTACTGATACACATAGAGTATGTATAGTTATTATTATTAGCCAGTTCATTGAACCATTTTGTTCCTGTTAATAATTCATCTGTTATATTACATCTCCATATATCATGATGGCTGGAAGCTGTTTGATATTCGTTCCAGTAAATGACTCCTGCTGAATTATCAATTACAATTGCTGTAGGGCCATAACTTGAGGTATATACAACAACTGTATCGTCCTCATTAAATCCTCCCCTGCATATACGGTACGCCGAGCCTGTGTACTCTGTCCAGAAAATCCGGGAGTTAATTGTATCAATTGCTATATCAAGGGGGATGTTTGATGATACTCTTAGTATCTCCTCCCCTGTGCCGTCAAAATTAATTCTGTGTATGGTTCCATCGGCTTCTGACCAGTAGATTCCACTAAACTCATCCCATGAGAATGTATAATTCCTGGCTGCGGTTTTACCATCAAGCAAAGTTTCAAATTCAGAACCGCATCCCGTAAATGCAATCGTGATGAATATGAATATAATAATTATTTTCAGATTAAAAAGCATAACCCGCACCAATGGTTAAACCGGACCCTTTCATCGGAGCAGTCCCGTCATGAATATAGTCCAGCCGTAGTTGAGTTGATATGACAGCAGAGCCGAGTCTGAAAACTGGGCCGGCATGAACTGCAAGATTCCACTTAGCAGAAGAAGTTGCTTTTGCAGCTTCATCATTTTTTACAGTATACCATCCTGCCCCCATAAGTGCGGAAATGTTAAAACACAAATTATAGTTGTATATTGTGACCGGTATCTGCCATAGCGGACCTGCTGATGTATTGAGTCCCTTAATGCTCCTGTCATCATTTGATGAAAAATAAAAAGTAATTTCACTGTCTATGCCATAGAGATGATATTTCTTGAAAAGATCAACCGGGAATTCAGCGGATAAAGCTGCACCTGCGCTGTATGGGAGCACAGATTTCAGTTCGCCGAAGTTTTTGTCGTAGAATAAATCAAACATTAGAATAAAAGAACCGGTATCCCGGATTGCCGCAGGCTTTTTTTTCTCCTCTTTCAGCAGAAGTTTCTCCAGTTTTTTCTCTCCGGCTATGTAGTTCTTTTTTATCTCTGCTTCATTGACCTGTTTGCCCATATCATTTAAAAGTGTGATATCCTCAGCAAAGCTTTCACTTCTATGGATTTTTTTTATAACACTGTATTTTATTGTAAATGTGCCGTGGTAGTTGGCGAATATTATGTGTGCGGGTTTTTTATCCTCAAGGATTTTACCGTTGAGGATCATGTCGTCTTTTGTTATAACTATGTCAGCGTAAAGCATCGGGGATAAAATAGAGGCAGTTATAAATAGAGCCGCCAGTGTCCTGGATAAGCGCATGTCAATCCTGTTCAGTAACCTTAGTAATTTTGTCCCTTTTTACATCTATTCTCCCGATGCTGGTTTCTAAAGATATATAGTCAATATTTTTTTCTATAAGTTTTCCTTTGAAGGTGTTTCCGTCACTTGTGATGATTACAAGAAAAGTATCTTTTATTAGAGCTTTATTGCTGGTAAGATTTTCAACTTTATCTTTCAGACTGTCCGGCACGTTCACAGTAATCGGGTCAATAATGGCGTTCCAGTCTGCAGAGGAATCCTTTCCTGTGGAAATAATTTCTTCAAACACAGGGTCGTTCAATTTTTTATTAATGTTTTTAGAAAGCGCAATTATTTTGTTATCTCCTCCAGCTGATTTTCCTATCATGTAAAGTTTCCTGTTGGAATACTTTGCGTAAGGGGAATCCGGTGCAGAAGTTATTACCATCAGGTAGTTCTCTACTGCTTTTTCGGGATCGCCGAGGCCGCTGTAACATCTTGCCTTAAAATATCGAATAGAAGGTAGTTCTGATGGAGCGGTTTTAATCTCAATCTCTTCTATTATTTTAAGAGCATGTTCATAAGCAAGAAGATTGACAAGCTTGCGGCTTTTTAAAACCGGGTTGGATTCTCCGAGTAGCACTCTCTCTCTTGCAAGTGTAAAACCTTCAAGATACCTTATCAGTATAGATGCGGTTATTGCGCTGCTCTCCTGGCTGTAATCCCGTATGATTGTATTGTAATTTTTCATGGCCATGTCATTATATCCTGCAAGAGCATAGCAGTAACCCTGGCGCAGAAGAATGCTTGATCTGTAACGGGATGAGAAGGTGTGATTTTCAAGAGCTTTATCATACAGAGCGATCGCGTGTTTAAACATGAAATTTCTTTCATGATAATACGCTTCGTCGAGAACTTTGTATTGACGGTCATCGCTTCGTTTTAGAGTCACTGGCGGTTTGCCGAGAATTCTCCTGTTAAAATTTATCATATATAAAGCGGGTAGTGAAATTATATTGTCAAGCTCAAGGGATTCCGTTTTGTCAGCCTGGATCGGGAGAGAGAGCGAGCTTAATTTGTTTTCAGCTGTATCAGCATCATCCTGAGACATTCTCTCTTCATAAATTTTTTTATGTATTTCATAAGTTGCAATCAGCGCAATATGATCAATACCCCCCTCATTTTTATCAGTCTCCTGGAGATAGTTTTTTAATTCATTCAGGCGTATAGATATTACAATTTTATTAACGAAAATAAGATACCCGGCAATCAGCAGCGGTATAATCACCATGCTGATCTTAAAAGATTTATCTTTAAGTGATGAGATAGATTTATGATTCGAATTCAACTCTGTTCTTTCCTCCGGCTTTAGCCTTTGAAAGTGCCGACGAAGCTGACTTAAAAATATCCTCCGGATTCTGATGCAGTTCATGTTCAGCCGGGTTGAATGTCATTACTCCAATGCTCACTGTTACTGAAAAATTACCATCAGGCGTTATGATGCTGTTTCCTGCCACTGAACTTCTTATACTTTCAGCAATTTCTCTGATTTCAGGCACGGCTGTTTTGGTAGAGAGCATAGCGAATTCATCATCTGCAATGCGGGCCGGTATGTTGTCGGCACCGCAGCTGTTTGATATTTTTTTTGCTGTTTCCAGCAGTATTATATCCCCTGTCTGCTTGCCGTAAAGTGCATTGATCCTGCTGAAATCATCTATATCAATAATCATCAGAGAAAAAGAATGCAGGGCTGACTTGGAACGTCTGATTTCTTCATTAATTCTTTCGTTCAGATAATTACTGTTCAGCAGCCCTGTAAGCTCATCACGTGTGGAGATTTTATCTTTTTTCATGTTGCTGTTTTTTACAGATTCAGCTTCCGTGGTAAGAGATATAATGCTGTTATGGGCAGATTCAGCCATATTATTAAAAGCGGAAGCAATGGCATCCAGTTCAAAGCTTTTACCTGAAAGTTCAACACGGGCAGTCATGTCTCCCCCGGAAAAGTTTTCAGCAGCTATTACCAGACTTTTAAGAGGGAGAATGAAAGACAGGTAAAGAAATCCGGCGAATACTATGTGGAAAAAAACTACAACAAGTATTACATAT
>DINC01000367.1:5356-5502 GCA_002425885.1 Spirochaetia bacterium UBA5550
TAAAGATCTGTAAGAGATTTATTCAGGGCGCTTATATCTTTTTTGATCAGCAGAATTGAATTCCCCGGATAAAAGTCATTTAAAGGTATATAAAAGTTAACAATTTTTTTATCTTCATCTATCCTCAGGTAATAATCTTTCCCTGA
>DINC01000369.1 GCA_002425885.1 Spirochaetia bacterium UBA5550
TATAACAGGATTCCTCTCTACAGGGAGATGAATATAAGTATGTTTGATTTTCTTTCAATTATCAATTCATTAAAAGATGAAGAGAGCTTTATTTTTCTTGAAAGTTCTGACAGCACCAGCAGGGCCGGGAGATTTTCCTATCTTTGCTTTAATCCTGCGGCATCGGTAACAGCTTACAGTGAACATGTAGTTGTNNNNTCGCGGTTCAGAAACAGTAATAGAGGAGGATTTGTTTACGTTTCTTAAAAGGGAGAGCGCAAAATACAGTTCACCTGACATTGAGGGGTTTGGTGATTTTAACGGGGGATATACAGGCTATATAAGCTATGAGGCAGTGAACCATACTGGTATCCTTAGAAGAAAAATTAAATCAGGAAATCTCCGGCCTGTGGCTGAACTTCTTCTTATAGATGATTTTATTGTGTACGATAATGTTCTGAGAAAATTTTTTGCTTCAACTCCGGTTTATACTGTAAGAGGTGAGCTTGACTATGAAGTGCAGAGGGCCTCAGAGAGGCTTGATGAAATTGAGGAGTTTATTGTAAACCTGATTCACAATTCAAAAATAAGTTTTCTGCCCTCAAGGCCTGTTGAAATAAAAATGGAATACAGTGATTCTGACAGTTCATTTCTGAAAAAAGTCGGATCAGTAAAAGATGAGATCTGTTCCGGCGAGATAATCCAGGGTGTCATAAGCCGGAGGATGTCAGTGAAAACCAGAATAAATCCTTTCAGTTTCTATCTGAAACTCAGGGATGTTAATCCTTCTCCATACATGTATTTTCTTAAGTTCGGGGAGAGATTCATTACCGGCTGCTCTCCCGAAACCCACCTCCGTATGAAGGGGAACAGAATGCTTCTGAAACCGATAGCAGGTACAGCTCCAATACCAGATAAAAGGAACGACAGAAAGATAGGGCGTAAAAATCTTCTGCGTGACCAGAAGGAACGTGCTGAGCATCTTATGTTGGTAGATCTTGCGAGAAACGATCTCAGCCGTATTGCTGCAAAAGGATCTGTGTCTGTCGCTGAGTTTATGAAGGTTGAGGACTTCTCCCATGTAATGCATATTGTATCAAGTGTTAAAGGGACAATGCGTGACGGGCTCACTGCTGTCGATGCATTTCGTGAGACTTTCCCTGCTGGTACAGTTTCAGGTGCTCCGAAAGTCCGGGCCATTGAGATTATCGATGACCTTGAAGAACATGAGAGATGGGCTTATGCAGGCGCTGTGGGTTACTTTGGTTTCAATAGATCATGCGATACCTGTATAACACTCCGTACGGCTTATTTTGATGGTGATGATGTATTTACGCAGGGGGGCGCGGGTGTTGTTTTTGACAGTGTCCCTCAGAATGAACTGAATGAGATAAACCACAAACTGAGGGCATTAACAACAAGTATGGGATACGCGGTGTAGAGGTTTAATATGATTTTACTTGTAGATAATTACGATTCTTTTACATATAATGTTGTTCATTCTCTTGAGCGGCTTGGGGAGAGTGTAGAGGTGATCCGGAATGACCACGATTTTAATAAAATTGATTTCAGCAGATATAAAGCTGTTATATTATCCCCGGGGCCCTCAAATCCTGACAATGCAGGTATAACTCTTGAGGTTATAAAAAAGAATCCGGGGCTCCCACTGCTGGGAATATGCCTTGGTATGCAGGCCATTGTTCAGAGTTTCGGCGGAAAAATTGTACGGGCTCCGGAAATCGTCCATGGCAAGCAGGATACAATTTCTCATACTGGCGAGGGACTTTTTTATGGTGTGCCTCAGAAATTCCGTGCAGTGCGGTATCATTCGCTCTGTGCAGGGAAGGAGAGTTTTCCCGTAGATCTTGATATAGAGGCGTTCTCATCAGATGGTGTTATCCAGGGTATACGGCATAAAAATAAAAAAATATATGGTATCCAGTTTCATCCCGAATCATATATGACTGAATATGGAGATGATATTTTCAGAAATTTTTTGAAGCAGCAATAGCCTGTGACTAATAAAATTTATTGATTATTTTTCTCTCACTTATTATAATTAAAATATGTAACCGCAAAATATATAAACGGTTTGATTATAAGGAGAGAATACAATGAAGAAGCTTTCGGCTTTACTGATTTTAATTATTCTAATGTCCTCCGGTTTTCTTTTTGCACAGAAAAAAACGGATGTTAATGTTGATGTAGAAACTGATGTCAGTGATGAAGCAAAACAACAGGCTCAGGTTCAGGCTGTAAATTTTCTAATGGGAGGAGTTTTCGGAGCTGTTACAATAGACGGTAAAAACTATCAGCAGATGGGTCTCCGTCCGGAACTGAAACTCTGGAAATTCGGAGTAGGTCTTGATATCAGTATACTTCTTGATGAAGACGGAAAGATCAGGGAGGAGGACTGGGATGATAAAGAGGATTACATAGATAAGATTTTCTATCTAAGGTACGGCCAGAAGGGTGATCCTTTCTATTTTCTTTACGGCGGACTTGAATCAACAACACTTGGCTATGGCACACTTATTAACGGCTACACAAACCTGCTTGAATATCCTACATATAAACGTCAGGGTCTTGATATAGGTTTTGAGACAGAGTATCTCGGTATGCAGGCAATTGTTAATGACTTCAAAGAACTTCAGGGGAAAAACCGTGCAGTAATGGGAGGCGGCAGGATCTATCTGCGGCCATTCAGCAGAGTACAGATCGGTGGTTCAATAGCAGGTGACCTGAATGAATATAAAGGCCTCAGAGATACTGACGATGACGGATACCCTGATGAAGTTGATGCATATCCTGATGATGACAGTTATGTAACAGAGATAGATTATTATTCTTCTAAGCTCGGTGTTGCGCAGGATGCTCAGATCATACAGGATCTTGTCGGAGTAGGTTTAATATCCCCATTAAAACAAAGCGATCTTCAGGATTACGGTAACCAGCGTTCCCGCACCGGATTCTGGGCTGCTGACGCAGGCGTTCTTGTTATTAATGGTGATTTTATAAAATTCAATATCTACTCACAGTATGCAAGGTCAATGAATACTGGCGGTTGGGGATTCACAGCTCCCGGAGCAAAACTTTCATTCGGTGATGTCATAGAAATATATGGAGACTACAGGCAGCAGTCAGATGATTTTATCTTCGGTTATTACAATGACACCTATGATCTCGAAAGAGCTAAATATGTTGATGAAGGAACTTCTTCAGATCCAAACCTTGTAGCTCATACTAAAAAAGAGAGCCTGAAAGCAGCAGAAAAACTGAAAGGTTATTTTGCAGGTGTAAAAATTAACTTTTTCCGCATCTTTACAGGAAAATGTGAATACCAGGATATGCGCTGGGGAGACGCAGAGAATGAGGATAAATCTATAAGAGGTGAACTGCTTTTCAACAGGGAGCTTATACCTGTTATATCAAAGGCAAAGGCCTATTATGTGCAGAATAATGTTGAAAAGCTCGAATGGAAAACAGAAAGTACTGTAATGGGTGGTGTAATCGGAATAGGTATGGGGCCCGGCCTCAGCATAGATTTCAACTATCGCATTACTTATGAAGATAAGAACGGTGACGGAAAAATCAGAGGCGGTGATGAGGAGATCACCAACGTCAGCGTTTCAACCAGTGCGGTTTTCTGACTTCTCTAATATAGCGGCAAAACTATCGGGTATTTCATTGTGCCCGATAGAAAAATTTTTTTTGTCATATAATCCGCAGGCATTTGCACTAAAAAAGCTCCCATGCGGGAGCTTTTTTTAGTGATTTATACTTTTAAATTTAAAAAATCCTGATTCCTGAAATTGTCTCAGCGATATTATATGCATGGTCACCGATTTTTTCAAAACTTGAAACCATATCTATAAATAAAATACCTGAATCTACGTCGCATTTGTCTTCGTTCAGTCTTCTGATATGTGACTTGCGCAATTCTTTTTTCAGTTCATCAATTCTGTTTTCAATAACTTCCGCTTTAGGCATAATATTTGTAGTTGTTGAAGTTATGTGGGGAGTAATAAGATCAAGAAATTCCTTAACTTTTCCTGCTGTTTCAAATATCTCTTTTTTTCCGTTTTCGGAGAAGGTGAGTTCCATATCACATTTTCTTCTTAAGAGTTTCATAATCGATTCACACTGGTCACCGATGCTTTCAAGCTCATTAACCTTGTGCAGCATAGAGGTTATCTCGTTGCTCTGATTTTTAGAAAGCGTGTCGCGTGAAACTTTAACAAGAAAATTAGAAATTTCACGTTCAAGAAGATCAACCTGGTTTTCCAGTGTCTGTATCTCTTCAATTTCCTTGCCTAATTTTTTATCAGGATTAAAAAGAACGCCGGTCATTTTATCAAACATCCGGTTTACAATTTCTGCCATTCTTTCTATTTCAAGACGGGCCTGGTTAATGTTAATTGATGGTATAGAGACAACATTTGTTGTAATATACATAAGATGCGTATCAGAAGTTTTATCTTCACCGGGTACTAAAAGTTCTGCAGCTTTTGCCAGATATTTCACGAAAGGGATGAATAAAAGTGTATTGATTATATTGAAACCTGAATGAAATGCGGCCATGTGGTCAGCTATAACTCTGCTTCTTTCAGCAATATCCGGTGAAAACGGATTTCCCGGTGTTAGCCAGTCAATAAATGGGATGAATAAATTTTTAAAAACAATCAGAATCCATATTACGCCAAAAGTATTGAAAAGAAAGTGGACACGGGCAGTTCTTCTCGCTTCAATTGTTGAACCTATGGCTGCAATATTTGCAGTTATAGTTGTACCTATGTTTTCGCCAAGTATCAGGGCTGCGGCAGTGTAAAAATCGATTAGTCCGCTTACTGCAAGAGCCATGGTCATTGCCATGGTGGCGCTTGATGACTGCACAACCATTGTTACAATTGTTCCGACAATAACAACAGCAATTGTTGAAAAAATTCCGGTTGCCTTATAGGTTGACATGAAATTCAGTATTGTTTCGGAGCCGCTTAAATCCTTAACTGAGTCACTCATTATTCCGAGGCGAAAAACAGAAGTCCGAATCCCAGGAGAAAGTCGCCCCAGCTGTCAGTCTTGTCGTTATCAATAAATCTTATAAAAAACCCTATTGCAATTGCAGGAAGGGCAAGAACATTAATCTTGAATTTAAAACCCAGTATGGCAACAATCCATCCTGTTACAGTTGTTCCGATATTTGCTCCTAAAACAATACCGGTTGCCTGAATAAGTGTTATCAGGCCTGCGCTTACAAAACTGACAAGCATAACTGTTGTGGCACTAGAGGATTGTATAATGGCAGTTATACCGAATCCGGTTAAAACACCTTTGAACCGGTTATTTGTTGCTTTCCAGAGTATATTTTTGAGCCCTTCTCCTGTAGCTGCCTGAAGACCTTCACTCATTATCTTCATTCCATAAAGAAAAATAGCGAGACCGCCAACTACATTAATCAGAATTGAGGTCATTATCAGATTTTCTCCTGTTCTATAATTTATAATAATCAAA
>DINC01000368.1:0-12414 GCA_002425885.1 Spirochaetia bacterium UBA5550
TTAAATTAATGTTGTCAAATATACCAGGTATACTATTATTGTCTACATGGTATACTAAAATGAAAACAAAGAATAAAGCACTGGAAGAACGGATTTTTAAGAATACAGAAGCCCTTATTTCACGAAACGGGATGAAAGGGTGGAATATGAATGATCTCGCCTCTCATGCGGGTATAACAAAGCGCACTCTGTATAAAATTATAGAGTCAAAAGAGCAGCTTATACGTGAGATCGTTTTTAAGAATATTTTTGAAATAAGAGATAAAATTTCAGAAATAATAAAGGGGGGGGATGATGTTCTCTCCGGCATAGATAATATTATAATAACAATAGCGGAACTTCTGCGGAACAATATCATAAACCGTTATGGCGAAATTCTTAACGAGTTCCCGGACCTTGAAGCGGAAATTGTAAGGGAGAACGCCATATTTTTCAGCCAGCTGCGTGATTTTCTCAGCAAAGGGATTGAAGATGGTTATCTTGTTAAGGAGCTGACTCCGGATTTTATGTACCGCACATTCCTTGCAAATCTCTTCTACTTCATCAAGTACAGCAGAACACAGGAGGAGGCGGCAGACAACATGGCTCTGGCTCTTCGCTGCATGTTCAGGGGGAGTATTAATTATGAACGAAAATAAAAAATATCATAAATTCGATAATCAAATCTTTATGAGAGGGGACTATGTATAAAAAACTTCTTCACTATCTTTCCATTACCTACAGGAGGCCGAAGCTTGCTGCGATATGCGGTTTAGTGGTTACACTTTTATTTGCTTCTGCTATCCCGTTTATTCAGTTCGATAATGACATCAAGAATTTTCTCGCGCTGGATCATCCGCACAGGATGTCAAATGACAGGCTCAATGAAGTGTTCGGTTCAAGTGAGCTTATACTTATCGGCATTGAATCAGATAACGCCTATTCAAAAGAAACCGTTGAATATATAAAATGGCTTCAGGGTGAAATTGAAAAGCTGAACTGGGGCTACCCGGCAAAAAGCATATCATCTGAGCTTAAGCTCTCAGTTGATGAAGCCAATATGCTTATTGACGCAGTGAACCGTTACGAAATCCAGGGGAAAGATGCGCTTAAATCGCTCCTTGTAAACCCTGATCAGATGACCAGTGAACTGTTCTGGGACGCGGAGTTTTCAAAAAAGATCGCGCGCAAAATGAAACATATATCTGCTGACAGGCTGCTGCAGCTCTATAAATTCCCTGTTGATGAGATAAAGTCTGTAAACAACACTGATTTTATCAGGGGGGAGGGAGATAAGTTTGTCGTAGAGAAACTTATTGATCTTGAGAATGCTGATGATGCTTCTCTTCAGGAGATGAAAGCAAGGGTAAAGAGCTGGTCTCTTTATGACAGGCTTCTCTATTCCTCTGATGACAGACTCACTGTTTTGTCTGTGGAGATGAATCCCGTGGACATCAATCTCCGTAAACAGTTCAACATCGAAGTTGAGAAGATAATTAAAGCAAGCCNNGCCTAAGGGGAACCTTGAAGTATACATGGCAGGTGAGCCGGTTGTGACAGACAGGGTCAGCAGTTCAATGGGTGATGATCTGAAACGGCTCCTCCCCTTTGTGCTCCTTGTTATGGTTGTGATACTCTACCTGATTTTCCGGCATTATGAAGGTGTTCTCTTCCCTGTGATTGCCATGATCTTCTCTGTTATATGGACTCTTGGAACCATGTCCATTCTCGGAATTCCAATGAGCATGGTGAGCATCTCAATCCCCACTGTTCTTACTGCTGTCGCAAGCGCATACGGTATACATTTCATGACACATTATTTCATGAGTCCTGAGAGCGGCAGGTATGAGTCCTGCATTGACAGCATGAAGGTGAGCGGACTTGCCATAGTTATGGCTGCTCTTACAACTGTTGTGGGTTTCGGTTCTCTTGCAACATCTGATATGACTCATATAAAAAACTACGGTATAATTACAGCCATAGGAGTTTTCTACTCTCTTGTAATTACTGTAACTCTTATCCCGGCTTTTCTTCTTCTGAGAAAAAATGTAAAGCCTGATCTCCCATTCGTCAAAAAAGAGGGGAGTTCAAAGGATTTCAGTTCACGTTTTCTTTTCTTTATTGAGTCAAAACTCGGCGGGCATCCGGGCAAGGTGCTCATTGCCGGAGTGATTATTGTTGCAGTTTCTCTTGCAGGTATGCTCTCTGTGAAGGTCAGCATGAACACAATGGATTTTTTTCAGGAGGGTTCTGAAATTAAAAACGCGGATGAAAAACTTAACGCAAAACTTTCAGGAACCCAGCTGCTTAATATCAACATCGAAAGCAGTGACGGTTCTGCTGTAATTACACCTGAAGTTTTAGACAAAGTAGAGAGCTTCCAGAGAGAACTGGAGTCTAAGTATAAACTTGTGGGCAAGACTGTATCTGTTAATGATTTCCTCAAGAAGATGAATCAGGAGATGCATGGCGGCGACACCGCGTATTACAAACTCCCTGAGACAACTCAGATGGCAAAGGAGTACCTCCTGCTCTACTCCGGAGATATTGACAATATGATCTCCAAGGATATGGATAAAATCAGGATTCACCTCAGTATCAGAAGAGGGAGCATGTCAGACCTCGCTGAAATCAGGGGCTTTGCTCTTGAAAGATTCGGAGATGATTTCAGAAAGAGCAACAACGTAACAGTTAATGCCGGAGGATTCCTTGATCTGATGATTGAGGCAAACATCCTTGTGTTCAAAGGGCAGATATCAAGCCTTGCACTGTCACTGCTGGTAGTATCCATACTGATGTATCTTATCTTCCGTAATATTAAGCTTACCCTGATTTCACTGATTCCATTACTCATCGGTATTGCCATGAATTTCGGGCTCATGGGGTTTCTGAATATTCCTCTTAATGCGGCAACTGCCCTTGTTGCTTCAATTTCAATTGGTATGGGTATAGACTACTCGATCCACTTCATCACGCAGTACCGTAACTCCATGGAGGAATTGAATGATGTGGATAAAGCTGTACGAAAAACTTATGAAGGCACAGGGAGAGCTATTCTGTCAAATGCCGCTTCAGTAATGGCGGGATTCCTTGTGCTGCTGTTTTCAGAATTTCCTGTTATTGCGCAGTGCGGCGGTCTCATAGCATTCACTGTAACTGTAACGGGGTTTGCTGCGATTATAGTGATACCGGCAGCAATGAAAGTCTTTAACGGGCCGGATGCCGGTAAAACAGAGAAGGCCGCATGATGCTGCGAAGCTGTTTTTCTGAAACGGGGTGTAAGGGGCAGGTCTCCTTACAGGTCCCCGCAGGCCCGGGATCCGGTTTCGCCATATATTTTAATAATAAATAATATACAGAGGAGTCTGTTATGAGAACAAAACTTATTTCTATTTTAACCGCAGCTCTGCTGATTTCAGCAGGGGCTGTATTCGCTCAGGACAATATGTCCGGCGAACAGATTGCACAGAAAGTGCATGACACAAAGGAATCATCACAGGGGATTGTCCTTAAAGGGAAGATGACACTTGCAGGTGTAGGGGGAGGCTCATCTGAAGCCCGATCAATGGTTCTTCTTGCGTATGATAATGCCGGGCTCTCCAACGGGATTTTCAGGTTCACAGATTCATCCTACAGGGGAACAACTATGCTTACAATTGAAAGGAGAGGTAAGGAGAATCTTCAGTATCTCTTTCTCCCCTCAGTGGGGAGCCCGCGTCAGATTGAAGGCTCAGACCGTGAAAAGAATTTTGTTGATACAGATTTCAGCAACGAGGATCTTGGAGGTTCAAGAATTTCAGATTATACATACAACAGGCTCCCTGACAGAAAAGCAGGTAACTACGACTGTTATATGATCGAGCGCTTCCCCAAAAATAAATCCTCAAAATACAGCAAACATGTTGTGACAATTGATAAAGCCACAATGATACCTGTTGATGTACAGTTCTACGCAAAGTCAGGGCGGGTGGTTAAAACAATGCGTGCGTCTAATATCAAACAGATAAGCGGAAACATCCGTGTCCCCATGAACCTTCAGGTTGTTGATATTGAGAAAAGACACCAGACAGTAATAGATGTATCCTTTGCTCAGGAAAAGAACATTAACAGGGGATACTTTAACAGAAACCGCCTTAATATGCAGTGGGCGGAACAGTAGAGGGTGATACCTATGAAACGAATGAAACATTTCAGCAGAATGATATATATACTTGCAGCTGCCGCGGTACTTATTGTACCGCAGGCGCTCAGCGCAGCAATAACCGTTAATGGAAATGTTGAAGCAAGAAACCAGTCCGGTGTACATGAAGGTGACGTGTACAGGAACTACCTCAGGGCTGACGTTGAACTTGGCGAAAGTCTCAATAACACGGTAGTGAAAGTAATCCTCCGTGCAGAAGATGACACCATCCGCCCCGAGAAGGAAGAAAAAAAACTGGATATAGTTGATACATCCGGAACAACCGTAACTACATCCGAAAGAAACTATCTCGATGACAGCTACGACGGCCCGCAGCGCGTCTATCTCCGCGAAGCCTATATCAGTCACGACATTTACTTTGACAGCATAATAGACAGTGTAAACCTGAAGATGGGGCGCATCATATACACATGGGGTAATGCTGATGAGCAGAAACCTGTGGATATAATAAATCCCCAGGATTACTCCAACCTTTACTTTACACCGATTCAGGACCGGAAGATCGGTGTGTTCAGCGGCTCAATGTCTGTTTTTTTTACAGAGAATTTTTTCATCGAAGGTGTTGTAATCCCTGAGTTCCGGTCATCAGAGATTGCAACAACAGTATTCACTACAGATGAAGTTCAAAAGCTCCAGGATAATCCGATGTTTGATTTACAGGACCCTGAGACTCCTGATAAAAAGAATCAGGAGAACAGCTACGCAGGACGTATCGGACTCATGATATTTGACATAGACATGCACGCGAATTATTATTACGGGTATGATCATCTGCCGGTAAATAAATTTAAAGTAACGTCTTTCACTCCGATGCCTCCATCTGCGACAATGAGCGTAACTCCTGAATATGAAAAGATACAGATGTTCGGCTTCGATTTCCAGCGAGCTCTCTTCTTCGGTATAACTCTTCGTGGTGAAGGAGCATATTTTGACAGGGGAAAATATTTTTACTATGATACTGATTCCGACTCAGGGAGCATTTTGACTTCTTCCCTTGCGTATAACCTGATGAATGAACAGGGTGACGGCACCATTGAAAAAGATTACGTATACTACACCGCAGGTTTTGATGACCACGATTTTATCTTTGATGATCTTTACGTGAACCTTCAGTTCAGCCAGAAGATAATTATGGATCATGAAAATACCCTTGCACAGGATAAATATGTAAACCATATACTCTGGACAGTGAAATACTTCATGCTTAACAAGAAGTTCTGCATCTCAACGAAAGGCGCGTATAACCTTAAAGAGGAGAGCACCTATGCCAACGGCGAATTCCTTGTGAAGTTTACCGACAACTTCGAGTTTATGCTCGGGGGCTGGGTTCTTGAAGGAGATGAGGACACAGAGATAGGTCAGTTCGACCATAATGACATGGTTTACGTTGCAGGAAAACTTACGTTCTAATACCCGCAATCCTGATGGCATCCGGTATACAATATGCCGGATGCCACCAGAAAGCAGAATATAATTGATGGAATTACAAATATGTAAGGTGAGTTTCAATAACGGCATCCTTACAGGGCTCCCTGCAGTCACAAAAACGGACTTTTTGTGACTCATCTAAAATCTACTTGACATATTATTTAATAATAAGAATGATTATTATTATTAAATAATATGTTAACAGATACATCGAAATACAGGAAAAGCAGGCAAAGAGAACGGATTCTCGAAATTCTCCGTGGTACAAAAAGTCACCCCACTGCTGATACAATTTACCTTGAAATGAAGGATGAATTCCCGGACTTAAGCCTTGGTAATGTTTATAGAAATCTGAATATACTTGTTGAAACTAACATGGTCAAACGTCTTGATTTCGGCAGCACATTCAACAGGTATGACGGCAACTGCGAAACGCATTCACATTTTATCTGTGAAAAATGCGGTTCGGTAAGCGATCTTGAAATTAATGAAAACTTTAATCCGGAAGATTTTATAAAAAACAGTAAAGGGAAGAGTGTTAAAAGCTTTACCCTGGAATTTTTCGGTATTTGCGAAAATTGCAGGTAGTTTATTTAAACCCCCGGCTTGCGCTGACATAAAGTATTATGCCTGATCAGGTTTCCAGTGGTGCAGTGTATAGCAGCAGTACTGCTGAAATAAAAATTGTATATTCAGAATTCCCCGCGCATAAATTTTTTTAATCACGCCCCTCTAACTAATTAATCCGGACATTCGGTAAATATTTTTTATTATTTCTTGACAATATGATACAGTGTTTCACTATGCAACAAGTTGAATATTATACGGATTTCATAGTATAAAAACGCTAATCAGTTAACCGGGCGTTTTAGCAGATGGAGAAAAAATAGAATNNGCTCTTTCCCATTCAATTCTTGCGACACTTATAGGGCGGGGGAAATCTCTCAGCGGGTACGATCTTGCCAAGGAGTTTAACAGTTCAGTAGGTTTCTACTGGAAAACAACTCATCAGCAGATCTACAGGGAGCTTGCAAGGCTTGAAAAAGAGGGGATGGTTACATCCGAAGTTGTCAAGCAGAAGGATCGCCCTGATAAGAAGATCTACAACATAACAGATACAGGTAAAGTACATCTTATCGGCTGGATTGCGGAACCTTCAATCCCGACCCCGATAAAAGAGGATATGCTTGTTAAAATGTATGTAGGCTTCCTTGTGCCAAAGGATATTTTAATAAAGGAACTGCAGCAGCTTAAGGATCTCCATGAGGAGAAACTGCGGCTCTTCAGGGAGTATGAGAAGATCTATTTCTCCGATGTTAAAAATATGCCTGTTAAGGGTAAGTACCGTTATCTAAACCTCCGTACAGGTATCAACTTCGAGCTGTTTCACATCAGGTGGTGTGAAGAGGCGATAGAATTTCTTAACAATGAATTTGAATAAAAAAACAAAGAGGTAAATATATCATGAAAACCAGAATAACTGAACTCTTCAAGATCAAGTACCCCATAGTACTGCCAGGCATGAGCTGGATCAGTACTCCGGAACTTGTTGCGGCTGTATGTAACGCGGGCGGTATCGGCTGGCTTGCTACAGGTCCTCTTTCAACAAAAGAGACAGAAGCTGCGATTAAGAAGATCAGGTCACTGACAGATAAGCCTTTCGGTGCAGGCGCAACACTCCTTATGCCCGGCGCTAAAGAGAACGCGGAAGTTCTCATAGACATGCAGGTTCCTGTAATTAACGTATCTCTGGGTAAACCGGATGAAATCGTTAAGCGGGTTCACAACTACGGCGGAAAGGTTATCCAGACAGTTATAGGTGCAAAACATGCTTTAACTGCTGTAAAGGGGGGAGTTGACGCTCTTCAGGTTACAGGTTATGAAGCTGCCGCTCATGGCGGAAAAGTTGCAAACCTCTGCCTCATCCCTTCACTAAAAGAACTGGTTGATGTCCCTATCGTTGCATCAGGGGGATTCGGTACAGGCCAGGGACTCGCTGCTGCTCTTGCACTTGGTGCTGACGGTGTTGCAATGGGTACAAGGCTTGCAACAACAAAAGAGAGCCCTGTTCATGACAGAACAAAGCAGGCGCATCTTGATGCTACTGTTGAAGATACACTCTATTCAAACAGGTTTGACGGTCTCTGGTGCCGTGTTCTTAAATCAAAATCTGCCGAGAAGTCAATCAAAGGGGGCATGAACCTTTTTAAAGCAGCTCTTGTTGGCCCGCAGATTGCTAAATCAATGGATCTCCCGCTCCTTAAAGTTATGCTCGGCATGCTCGCTCAGCCTGACAAAATGATGACTCTTGCTCACATGGCTACAGCTTTCGGTAAAATCCAGGCTGCAACAGAGGAAGGTGACTGGGACAAGAAGGGAGTTCAGCTTTTCGGACAGGTTGGCGGTCTGATTCACGATATCCCAACTGTTAAAGATTGCATTGATACAATAGTAAAAGAAGCAAAAGAAGCTTCATCTCACGCTGCAGAAATGCTCAAGTAAATAGATTTATTTTATTGAGGGGTGTCATCAGACACCCCTTTTTTTATTTCTGAAAAATTACCCCTTTGCGTCTTAGCGCCTTTGCGAGAGAACAGCTATCCCTTAATTTTATTCATCTTCAAAGCAGCACCCATGGCAAGAAGTGTCTGGTTCCGGTCCTCCATGTTAAGCGCCTGCTCCATCCCGCCGGCATCAAGGTTCATGTTAATCGCTTCTTTTGTAAGACGGAGCCCCATATGATTTTTTGTTATCATAATCTTTGCGTATTCCATGGCTGTCTCCTGGAGTTTATCCCTTTCAACAACTCTTGAAACAAGTCCAAGATTCCATGCTTCCTCTGATGTCATGAATTTACCTGTGTACATGAATTCGTAAGCTCTCCCTGCACCGATCATCCTGGGCAGTAGATAGCTGCATGCCATGTCGGCACCGCCCAGTCCTATATTAATATATGCAGCACTGAACTTCGCGTCCGGGCTTATTATCCTTATGTCTGAGGAGAGAACAAAGCTGAATCCCTGTCCGGCAGCGGCTCCATGTACGGTTGTGATTATCGGCTGCGGAGCCCTTCTCATGTGGAGGTTTATGCGTGCCAGTCTTGCCTGGAACCTGTAGAACTCCTCTGTGCTCATTTTAGGGGCTGTTTCCATGGACTCCTTCATATCCAGTCCAGCGCAGAAACCTTTTTCTCCATTACCTTTAAGCAGAACAATAACTGTGTCCAGGTCATAAAGTCTCTGGCGCCAGAAGTCCTCAAGCTCCTCCATCATCAGGTGGGTTATGGCATTATAGCTGTCAGGCCTGTTAAGTGAGAGCTGCATTATACCTTTTTCAACTGTTTCGTATTGAATTGTTTTGTATTCCATTACTATTCCCCCGTTCATTTTATTATACCCGGAATATGGCGGTATTCAGTATATGAGACGCTTCGTTTCTGCGGCTGAATGAACCGTATGCCGGAGAGCCTGTCTGTCGCAGGTTTATATTTGCTATTGTCCCGGATAATACAGGTGTAAAATGAAATGTCAATATTAATTATCATATTAAAACATCCATTGATGCAGGATAATAGTCTTGACATTTTATATTATGCCAGTTAGATTAAAAAAGTATAAAACAAACCGGTACTATTCCAGGATACAGAGATTTCAAAAAATATTTCATGTCTTTCAGGAGGGGGCATGTTATATTGCCAGGAGTTGAATGTCTCCTTATTTATGGTATATAACCGTAAAACTAACTACCACTATTCAGGAGGATCTTAACTGATGAAAAAGTCTACAATAGTTAAAGGCTCAATGGCAGCTCTTCTTGCAGTTCTTCTTGCTCTTCCGCTTTTCTCAGCAAAACTTGGCGGAAAAGAGATGGTTCAGAATGGTTCAGGTTCAAGAACAAAATTCGGCATGCATCTTTATAATGCGGCTCTGTCAGTACCACAGACAATGAAAGGTGCAGATGAATCTACTATTATTAATTCAGATGAACCGATGTCTATCTATATTTCAATAACATCCGGTATGATAACAAAAGAAAAATTTGTTGATGCGGTATCTGAAGGTTTTGACAGCGCAGCTAAATCAGGTTTTGCTGCTGATAAAAGCGCTTATCTTAATCTGTATAACGGTGTAACAATTCAGAAAGGGGATTCCTTCAATAACTACTACATCCCCGGACAGGGCCTCACTGTAACTCATAACAATAAAGCTCTCGGAACAATAAAAGGCGTTCAGATTAAAAAAGCTTTCTTTGCTATTTTTATAGGACCAAAACCGGCTCAGAATTCACTGAAAAAAGGGATGTTAGGTAAATAAGCCAGTAAATTATATGTATAAAAAAGCAAGGGGTTGCAACCCCTNNAATAAAATCCACTCTGCGGTTATACTGGTTAGTATCATTGGGCTCTGCTTTAACAAATCCGTTCCCTGCTGTTTTAATCCGGTTTTTATTTATCCCTCTTTTTACAAGATACTCCTTAACAGTCTCCGCCCTGATAAGGCTTATATTTCTGTTTGCGTGGTATGAGCCTATACCGTCAGCATACCCTTCAATATGCAGATTAAGGGTGCTGTTTCTTCTCAGGTATTCTATGAGCTCCTGTATATATGGAATATCTGCAACCTGGAGATCTGCTGAGTTGAAATCAAAGTAAACAGACCTGGTCTTAAACTCTTTTTCAATTTTCTGTTCAAAGGTTATTAATGGCGTGCTTGAGATTTTGCCGGGGAATATCTCAAGGGCAAATTCCTTCATGTCTGCATTACCTGGGATTGCAAGTATTCTTTTAATGTCTGACGAGACTGTAAGTTTGATATCTCCGTTACTGTCCGGCTCTCTTGTCTCGCTTCTGACAGGATCAATCCCGGTTTTTTTTGAATTAAAAAAAAGCAGGCGGACATTTACAGCTCCGGAGGTTTTATAATTACCTGTGATGGTTTTTATTACTAAATCAGACTTTTTAATTGCCGCAGAAACAGCTTTAGATATTTTTTTAATTGAGAGGTCATAGCTCCCTGCAGTTCCTCCGCTGTTTGTGGCAATGATGATCCCTGTGCTGCTGATTTCGCAGAAGGATATTTCGTCACCTTCGCTGTTCAATGCCGGTTCTTCAATAACCTCACCGCCGTTCTCCACGGAGATTGGAGAGAAATAAATATTCCGCGATGTGCTTCCATTTTTATAGCCGCTAAGAATGTATACATCTCTAAATGATGACTTTGCTGCTGAAGTTATACTAATCGTATTATCACCGGTTATCTTTGCTGTCTGTACATCCTCCCAGAAATCGCTTTTTTTTGTCACCTTAACTATTGTTGTTCTGGAAACAGCTCCATGAGATACGCGTGTGAAATAGATTGTGCCGCCGTCTTTTGTCAGTGAAGGATGCAGCTCATCCCCCATGGTGTTTACAACACCGTATAGCTGCTCAGGCTTGCTCCATTTCCCGTCTTTCCGGTCTGAGTAATAAATATCATAAGAGGGGTTTGCAGAACTGTCTGATTTAAGGCTCCCCGCCCTGTTTGACGAAAAAAATATTTTTTTTCCGTCAGAAGATAGAAACGGCGAGAGATCGTCCGCGTCACTGTTCAGTTCTGTAACAGGGGCAGGTTCTGTCCATTTACCTCTTTTAAACTCTGTAAAGTAAAGGTCACCGGTATCTGCTCCCTTCGGTTTTCTTGCAAATATTATAAGTTTTCTGTCGGATGATAAGGTGCATGATGTTTCGTCGCCATCTGTATTAATCATCTTCAGTAGAGATGCATCAATATTTATTTTTGCCGCGAAGAGTGACGTGGTAATCAGAAGAGGTATTAAGGCTAAAGTCAATATTTTCAGTCGGAATTTCATCAACAGGGAACCTCTGATATTATAGATATACCCTTTTTTTATCGGAAAAATCAAGATAAAAATGGAGTTATAAATACTGTTGGAGATCCGGCAGGGCGGGGGGCTGCTGAAAACGGAGTTTCAGTTTTTCTCACTGAGCGGGAGGACAATTTTTATAACATTGCCATGATTTATCCATTCAATATCACATAGCTGCTTGAGAAGGTATATGCCGCGCCCCCTGATGTTGAGTTTAGAGCCGGGCTGCCACTTGAGATCCCTGCTGTCCAGATCGTTGTAATTAAATCCGGAACCTTCATCTTCAATCAGTATCTGAACATTATTGTTGTTATTATAAATTTTAACTGTTACATTTTTTGCCGGGTCCCAGGAGTTTCCATGCTCCATGGCGTTTACTATAGCTTCATCCAGAATAAGGTTCAGATCAAATTCATCAATATCAATAGTACCTCCGATTTCCCGGAGTTTTTTCCTGATTGCGGAGATAATTGCTGTTTTATTGCATTTTTCAGAAATAAATGTGTTGTGATAGACAATCATGCTGGAATTTCTTATGTAAATTTACCGGTAAGCCATAATCTGATATGCTGAATTTTTAATGTCGGGGTGGGGAGATTCGAACTCCCGACTTCTTCGTCCCGAACGAAGCGCGCTACCTGGCTGCGCTACACCCCGATTTAATCTACGAGTAAAATAATTTTATGCATATTTAAGTCAATTATTTTCTTTAAGATTATGTATTATTTTTAAAAGCACTATTCATAAAAATGAATGAGCAACCCGGGCATTCACCCATAAAAAATACTTGCACCATAAGGATATTATTTTAATGCTGAATCTCAGGAGCACAAATAATGCAATTCGTATATAAATATGTTGATAATGTTCCTGTTATCTCTTTCAAATGCGATGACGGCAGCCTTGTGGGGTATGATATAAACCTTTTTGGTGAAGAGGTT
>DINC01000368.1:12488-18863 GCA_002425885.1 Spirochaetia bacterium UBA5550
CGATCTGAGGAGCAATCCTTATCTTAACAGCTTCGGACTCGGGGAACTTATTAACATAAGGCATTTTTTCATGGAGCGCGGAATTTCCTGTGTGCTCATTATTGAAAGTAAAAAAATACATAAACTTCTCGAAATGGTGGGAATTGAAGATCTTTTTGAAACTGTCACATCAGAAGATCAAATTTAAAGAATGGGGCAATTATGAGCGATAATCATGAGTTATACTCATCATACATAAAGAGCGGTATAATAACCGGCGGGAGATTCCGTTTTTTCCGTATGATGACAGGTATAATCTTTAACAGGGTTAACCTTGATGATGAAAGCAGATTTATAATTAATGATCACAAAGAGAAAGGGACAGTTGTTTACGCCTGTATGCAGACTACCTATACATCTCTCTATATTCTCGGTAATGCATTAAAGAGATGTTCTCTACCTCACCCCACACTGGGGCTTGGTTTTGTGCCATACAGCTATCAGAAAATTTTTATCTTTTTCAGCAGCCTTATGACTTTCAGTAAAAGGTTTTTCCGGTCAGAAGGGGATCATTTTGTACGGAATTCAGAGTATATAGAACATACTCTGAAAGAAGGAAATCTCGCTTTTTCAATGCTTTCAAGGAAGCTCTTCCTGAGACGATATGTGCAGATCAAGACTGACGTTATAGACTATCTCCTTGAAATGCAGAAGAAGAGTGACAAACCGATATATGTATTCCCCCAGGTTATATACTGGAATATGAATCCTGAAAAACCGGGCTCCATACTGCGCTCAGACGCAACTGTTGACAGGGGGCTTATTTCAGGGATGCTTACTATATGGAAGAGCGCGACTCCGTCATTCGTGAGGATAGGTAATCCGGTTAACCTTAAAGAGGAGCTTGAGAATAATCAGGGGGGTGACCTTAAACATCTCTCCCGTCAGATAAGAACTAAACTCCTTGAAACATACAATTATGAAAAGAGGAGCATCCTGGGACCGCAGATCAAATCGCAGCAGGAGATGATGGAGAAAGTCCTCTATCACAGGAATGTTCTTGATGTTATCCAGCAGGAGATAACAGAGAAGGGGACTCCGGAGAAGAAGCTTCGAAGAAAAGCGTTCAGCTATTTCAGAGAGATCGCCGCTGATTTTTCGATTATATATATACGTTTTTTTAAGGCTACAAATGACTATCTTTTCAAAAAGTTATTTGATAACATCCATTATGATCTTGAGGATTTCAAGCGACTCAGGGAGGCTTCCAGCAAGGGTCCCATTATACTTGTTCCAAGTCATAAGAGTCACATGGACTACATTATTATATCCAGTCTTTTCTATCATAATAAAATGATTCCGCCGCATATCTTCGCGGGTTCCAACCTTACATTTTTTCCCATGGGTAAGATATTCAGGAGATCCGGCGCGTTTTTTGTCCGGAGGACTTTCAAGGGCCTCAACCTGTATGCGGCTGTGTTGAAGCAGTATCTGAAAACTCTGGTGAATGAAGGTTATACAGTTGAATTTTTCATTGAGGGTACAAGGTCAAGAACCGGTAAAGTTATTCATCCGAAGATGGGGATGCTGAAATACCTGATTGAAGCAATTGATGAAGGGTATAACAAAGACCTTGTGTTTGCGCCTCTCACTGTTAATTATGACAGGATTCTTGAAGAGAGCTCATATCTTAAAGAGATTAAAGGTAAGGAGAAAACCAAGGAATCAACTTCAGGCTTTATAAAGAGCAGGAAGCTGATCCAGAGGAAGTACGGTTCTGTTTACATGGGCTTCAATGAACCCTTTACTCTCAGTGAAGCACGTGAACTGTTTAAGAAAGAGAAGAATATAACCAACGTAGATGATCTTACAGTTGAGCTGGGATACGNNACTATATTGTTAAGAAAATAAATGAGACAGTTATTGCAACACCCTTTTCTGTTACAACTGCCGCTCTCCTTAATACAACGGAGCGTGGATTTACACGGGGTAAGATTAAGGAGAGGCTGGGGATGCTCCTTTCTTTCCTCAGGAAAACAGATTATAAACTTTCAGAAGTGATCAAGTCTGATGAAAACATCGACTCTGTTATAGATATGGTTTTTAATTCATTCATGGGTGACGGGATTATCAGCAGGGTTTCTCTGGGTCAGGATGGTGTTAGTGATACAGATAATGATGGAGATGATCTTTATGTAATAGATCATGAGCAGCGGGGGAGGATAACGCTGTATAAAAACAGTATAATTCACATGACTCTCCCTCTTAATATGATGGCCCTGGCAGTTGTAATCTCCTCTTCCGGCAATAAAGCCGCAAGGGAAAGCATTATATCCGAGTATGAGAAGATAAGGGATTCTTTCATTAAGGATTTTGTTTATGCTGATTTTATGTATGACGGCAGCAATGTTTACGATCTCGCCATCAATCATTTTGATGAAGAGAAAATAATCTCCGCCGACAGTAAAGGTATTTCATATAGTGATGATGGCGCTGAGAAGCTTAAATTTTTCGCCGGGATGATTCAGGATTATATTGAGTCTTACCTTGTGGTGCTCACAGCAATGTCTGATTCGGATAATTCCGGTATGTCAAGAAAGGAGTTCGTCTCCGAAGTGCGTAAAACCGGGACAAGGATGTATCATCTTAATCTGATACAGTGTTCGGAATCTCTCTCCATTATTAATTACAATAATGCCATTGACAGGTTTATTGAAGCCGGTCTTCTTGCCGGTGATGGTGAGGGGAAGAAATCTCACATTATAATTAAAGATAAAAAGAGAATTACCGCGTTAAAAGCAACTGTCACTGAATACCTTGATAAAGTCAGGAGCAGCTGATTAAGTCTGAATATTATAAATGAATACCGCGTAACTGCGGAAATAAAAAAAAGACGGTTCTTCGGAATCGTCTTTTTTTTTAATCTGCAAAAAAATTTTTTAAAATTTTGTACCTCCATTCGTATTAAGAGAAAGGATTTTTTTAAAATTCAAATTACCAATTGGAGGAAGTTTTAAATGAAACAAAAAGTATTTAAGGCTCTGCTTTGCGCGCTCTTTATGTCAGTTTTCAGCAATGGATTCGCGCAGGGTGATGAGAAACAGAAAGAGAATCAGGAGACTTTACCTGCATTTCAGTTTTTACTTACAGGCGACCTGGGGTATGCTCCAAATAAGAAAATGAATGATTTCTCAAAAAGCATGGCTGAATCTGTGGNNGGCGGAAGATTATAATTATATAGCCGAATCTATCAGTGAGCCTGGCGGATTCTCTGTAACTGACAGTTCAAAAGCGGACGTAAATTTTGGTGCAGATCTGGAAATGCGATTCTGGGGTGAGCGTATCGGCTTCGGTTTTGGAACGGGATTTCATTATACAGAATCAAGTGCAGCTGTTACCTCTCCTCACTGGCCGGACAATCCGGAATACACATTATCTCTGTTAGTGATTCCTGTATCGGGAACTCTATATTTCCGACAGCCGGTTTCTCAGAATAGCTTTCTGGCTCTGGGAGCGGGTGTAGGATACTATTTCGGCTTTCTCGATGGTGAACTGGAGTCTGATTATCCCATCCCTCACGAGGTTGAAGTTTTTGAACCAATGAGTGATGGAACATGCATCGGCTATCATGCAAAAATAGAGTACAACTATATTATCGGGAATCTGACTCTGAGCGGCGGTATTGCCGGACGCTATGTTCAATTCACTGAGTTTGAAGAATCAGGCGTTACTTATAAGATAGATGCAGGTTTAACAGGAGTCAGTATTTATGCAGGCGCCGGTCTTGCAATTTAGAAAAAGTGAAGGAAACATAGAATGAAAAGATTTTGTTCGATAATATTTTTTCTAGCAGTAATGGCTTTTCAGATTTCGTGTAAATCATATTCAATTCCATTTGATCAGAAACTTGAAGGGAAGACAGTAAACGCTGGTCTTTATGTATTTAAAACTCCTTCACCGTCCATACATTATTCAGGGAGCGGCTTTATAATTCTGGGTAAAATGGGGATCCATTCTTCAGCAATTGAAAAGGCATATATAGATGCAGACCTTCGCTCTATATTTTATGAGGAGCTTCAGAAAAACGGAAGTTCTATTAGTCCGAAGGTTGCCGTCAGGATGAAAAACGTTTCTGAAAAGGATATGGTTATCGGAGAAGTTGAGAACACACAAAAAAAAGATCCGAGAAACTGTGATCTTGTTTTTGACGGTGTTCCCGAAAAAATGGGGAAGGATTATCTATTTACAATTAATATCCTTGATTACGGTTTTTGTGAGGGGAGTTATTCTGTCTCGTCAAAAATCGAGTATGTAGCATCAATTAGTGATATGAAAAATAATGTCAAAATATGGCAGATGAGGTCATCCCGTGAATCGAGGTATCCGATTTTCAGCAGTTTCAATGTGGCGAAAGACCCTGCAAGTGTCGGGTCCTCTCTACATGATTGTGTTATAGGGATCATTCAGGATATCTCTATAGATATAAATAATGTAAAGAAAAAGTGATTTTTTAATAAATGAGGATTCCTGAATAACTGAGGGTCTTCATCCTTATATCTGAATTGCCGGGATGGATACTGTTTTAACAGTTAAATCCCGGTTTTTTGTTTTTTTAAAAAATAATCATCTTTACAGTTCAAAAGGGATAGTTTATTATTATTGTAAATAATGATGATTTACGGGATTGGATGAAAAATTTTCTGTATGTCTGTTCTTTAATGATGATTATGCTGCTTCTCCCCGCTGTAATTAATGCGGAGGAGCCTGTATTAATTCTGAAATATCCCCGTCCGCACTCTGATAAGGACAGAAGACACATATACCGGATTAAGCTTCTTGATCTGGCTCTTCAAAAAACCTCCGGTGAATACGGGAAATTCAAAATTGAATACAGCAGCGAAAAGATGAGCCAGAGCCGTGCTATTGTAATGATAAAAATTAACAGCGGCATTGACATTATTGCTCTTCCCGCGTCACTACAGAGGGAATCGGAGCTTCTACCCGTGAGGATACCTATACTTAAAGGACTTCTGGGATACAGGATTTTTATCATCCGCTCTGAGGACAGGGATAAATTCAGCAGGATAAGGGATTTCGATGAATTGAAAAATTTTTCCGCCGGTTCAGGACATGACTGGCTCGACAGTGAAATTCTGGCGCATAACGGGGTAAATGTTTCAAAATCTTCAAATTATGAAGGGCTTTTTATGATGCTGCGTGCCGGCCGGTTTGATTACTTCCCCCGTGGTGTTAATGAAGCTTTCGATGAGATAGAATCAAGAAGGGCGAATTTCAAGGATATAGAAGTTGAGAGGACTTTAGCTCTGCACTATCCTTTTCCTGTTTATTTTTTTGTAAGAAAAGATAACACTGCGCTTGCCGCCAGAATAGAGAAGGGGCTTTGTGTTTCAATCGCTGACGGGAGCTTTCAGAGGCTTTTTAACAGGTACAACGGGGAATATATAAGAAAGGCTGCTANNTTAAAAGAAAAATATTGAGATTAAATAATCCTCTGCTTTCAGATGAAACTCCAGTCAGGAAAAAAGAGCTCTGGCTGAACTGGTGAATAATAAGCGGAGTTACAATTGTGATATAACTCCGCTTATTATAATACTACTGAAGCATAAAAGATGGAACAACTATAATGTCAACTCTCCTGTTGAGTGAGCGATTTTCTTTCGAGTCATTCGGTACAACAGGCCTGTATTTGCCGCATCCCGTTGCAGAGAATCTTTCCGCCTTAAGGTCTTTATCTTCCAGAACATACTCAAGTACAGCAAGTGCTCTTTCAGTTGAAAGCTGCCAGTTGTCTCTGAACTGTTTTGTCTTAATCGGAACATCATCGGTGTGACCTTCGATAATAATATTATACTCGGGGTACTGGGCCAGTATTTCACGAATTTTTTTTAGAGACGGAAGAACTTCCTTTTTCAATGTTGCCCTTCCTGAGTCAAAGCTGATCCTGTCATCTATATTAATGATGAGCCTGTTCCGCGATTTTTTAAGCCTGATGTCCCCTTTTTTGATCTCGCCTTCAAGCTGTTTCTCAAGTTCATTGGCCTGGCTCTCCATCCTGGCGAGTTCGGCTCTCTGCTTCTCTGTGAGTTTTTTCAGGTCGGCAATTTCACTGTTGAGATTTTCTATCTCAGACTTCAGGCTGTTAATTTTATCTTCGTAGCTTTTTTTCAGAGATTTGATCTCTTCCAGAAGACTGTTTCTCTCTTTATCAAAGTCAGCCTTCAGCCTGTCTATCTCGTCAGAGCATTTCTCCTGAAGCTGTCTGTTGGCTTCGATCAGGTTCTTTTCTGTTTCGGAGCCCTTTGATTTAAGCAGTTCAACCATCTTCTGGAGTTCAGCAATCCTTGAATTATATGATTCTTTTTCAGAAGCATTTTT
>DINC01000368.1:18872-19811 GCA_002425885.1 Spirochaetia bacterium UBA5550
GCATTGATCTCTTTCCGGAGTGACTCTATTTCAATTTCAAGGTCTTTTATCCGCTTGTTGAGATTGGCTTTTTCATTCTGGTACTGCTGGTTCAGAGTCTTAAGCTCAATCTCAAGTGCAACCTTTTCATTGTAAACTGTCCTGTATTCTTTTGCTGTATAGAATACATCAGCCTTTACATTAACTCCGGCTGCGGTAATCAGTACTGCACATAATATTATTATCAGGTTTCTGTTCTTCATGATATTTACCATTTATTTATTTGATTCCTGATATTTTGCTTTCGCATCCTGAAATTTTGTCTCTGCTTCTTTCAGTTTGCCTGCTGATTTAGCAAGGGTTTCATGCTGTTTTTTGTAATATTCATCATATTTTTTGTACCCGTATTTATCCTGCGGGTCATCTTTCTTGAATTTTTTCAGAAAATTTGTAAAGAAGTTCCCTTTCTCCTCAGGTGTTGCAGGTTCATGTTTATCTCTGTATACAGTTGCAATTTTTGATTTTTCAAAGTTCAGGCGAGCAATTTCAACAGAGAGCTCATTTGTTTTCACTTCAAGTTCAGCTACAGTCATCTCTTTCTCCGCATGCTGATAATTGAATTGAGCGGTTTTTTTAGATATGGCTATCTCATTTTCTTTTAGTGCGGCCTGTCTTGATTCAAGGTTCACGGCATCTTTGGTTTTAGTATAAAAATCGACCTGGTCTTTCAGGAGGCCGTTCTCTTTTTTAAGGAGCTTGAGTTCAGTTTCTGTCTGTTCCGGTGAGTTCGAAATCTCTTTGAGTTTTTTCTCGACAATCTGCTTCTCTTTGTTTTTATCAATTATTTTCTGCTCTATCTGTTTAATTAAAGCTGATTCATTTTCATTTTTTTCCACAAGATATTTGTCTTCAACCTGGCCCGGCATACTGATACATCCGGATACAAAAATTGAAACAGTA
>DINC01000368.1:19881-22765 GCA_002425885.1 Spirochaetia bacterium UBA5550
TAAACACCTCTGGTTAATCAATATTTATATTTTTATGTTATAAATAAGAGCCGAAATGTCAAGAGTTTGTTTCTATAATTTTATAGTTGCAACCCGGTTTCTGTTTTAATTAAATCATAATAGCCTGATCAGGCGAAATATTATGAAATATTTATTGATTAAAAATNNTATCTGCTGTTACAGGCTGTAAAAAGCGGTAACAGTATGTGTAATTAAACAAATCAGTAAGGATTTTCATTAATGGATAATTATAAGGTCACATACGAACTCTTCCTTGATCTGAGCTATAAGCTTCTTGAACAGGTGGAGAGAAAAAGAGGGGAATACAAGGCGATCCTCTGCCCTTTGAGGGGGGGATTCTTTCTCTCATATTTTATGAGTCAGCACCTTGAGCTTCCAATCTCTTATATAGAGATATCATCTTATGCCGGGAAGGAACAGAGACGGTTCCAGATTGGGATCAAACCGGAGTTAATTGAAGGTAAATTTCTTCTTTGCGATGATATTTATGACAGCGGAAATACTATAAAAAAGATACATTCAATGTATCCGCAGGTTGAGTTTGATACGATCTGCCTTGTCTCAAAAGTTAAAGAAGCGGAAGTAACCTACGGCTATCTTGCAGGAAAAGAGCAGTGGGTAGATTTTTTCTGGGAAGTGATGTAAAAGGGGGCTATAAAGCAATGATGAACAGAACGATTTCAATTTTCCTGATAACATTTATTGTTGTTACCTGTATGATTCTTTTTTTTCCGGCTGTGTTTATATGGCTCGTGACACTGCCATTTGATAAAAGAAAAATTATTCTGCATCAGTATACATGTTTCTGGGGCGCTCTCTATACATGGACGACACCTTCATGGAAGATGCATGTAATCGACAGAAAGAAATTCAAAAGGAACAGCCTTTATGTTGTAATCTCAAACCATCAGTCGCAGCTTGATATTCTTGTGGCTTTCAATCTTTTCAGGCATTTTAAATGGGTTTCAAAGGCGGAGATTTTCAGAGTCCCCTTTGTAGGCTGGAATATGTATCTCAACAGGTATGTGAGGCTTGTGCGGGGAGATAAAGAGAGCATTGAAAAGATGATGAAGGTTAGCGAGGAGAGGCTCAGAGAGGGGAGTTCGGTATTTCTCTTCCCTGAAGGGACCAGATCTGATGACGGCAATGTTAAAAAGTTCAAGCCCGGAGCCTTTATTCTTGCACAGAAGCTGAAAATTCCCATACTGCCCATTGCAATATCCGGGACAAATAAGGCGCTCCCTAAACACAGCATGAATTATCATGGAGTGCATAATCTTTATATGAAAGTACTGGATGAGATCCCCTATGAATCATTTGCCCATCTGTCTGTAGAAGAGACTGCGGAGTTTGCCAGGAAAAAGATAATCGAAGGTGTGGAGTCCCTGATTAAGCTTGATGAGCTGAAAAATTAATCAGCATAAAATTAAAGATTGCTGATGAATGATATTTACAAATTTTCTGTACTGGAGTTTGTAAATATCACCTTCCGTTTTTTCGTCATTGATGCGGCTAAATGTATGTTTATTATTCTTTCCGGAGAGAGTATATCCACAGCAGCAACATAAGTCCTGCGAAGAGAATCATTGAAGCAGCAATTCCGTATGTGTCCGCAAGATAACCTGCAACCGGAGCAAGAATCGTTATACCCACTGTTTTTGCCTGTGATTCAATTGAAAGAATAGTCGCCTGCTCGGAACTCTCCGCGAGGTCGTCATATTGTGCAACAAGTATAGGCCGCCACAGGTTCTGTATCAGGTAATAGATTATGTAAGCAGTAATAGCAGCAATAAAGAATTTAAAGTATAGCCCCGCAGATGATGTGAATGTCAGGATAAATGCAGCCAGTATCATGAAGCGGATTGCGTTTTTATCGGAATCGAATTTCTCCTGGAATAAATGCGCTCTCTTTGAAGCCTCAGCAGATATCAGGTGAAGAATAAAATAAACAACCCCTACTACAATAGCTGTACTCTCTTTCTCCGGAAGTGTAAAGAGAGCCGCAAGCACAATTGCCTCCGCCTGAAGAACCGGCTGAAGATACCCTTTGGTCACATCAAAGACCCCTTCGAATCCCATGCTCTTGATAATGAGGTTCCTGATTCTTTTTTCAACGAAATTTTTTTTAATGCTGCCGAATGTATGAATAAATATTTCTTTTATACTCATCTTCTGTTTCTGTTTGTTGTTCAGGTATTCCGGGTAACAGGCAATGTTCCAGACTCCCGCTATGTATGGGATAATAGAAAATATGAATATCCACCTGTAATCTTTTGAAAATATAATAATCACTGTTGCGATGACCACTGAAACCGCACTTCCGTATTTCGACCATGAACGCGTGAATCCGTAAACTCTGGTTTTTTCATCCATTCGGTTGTTCTGCCGCAGCCAGTCAAAGATCATTGCCTTATGTGTGCCTGTTCGGAAAGCCTCTCCGATTGAAAAGAAGAAGACCGCTGCAAATAGCGGAGGGAAGGAACCTGCAAAGGAGAATATCACAAAGGCGGTAATGTAACTCAGAAGAGAAAATATCATGGCGCTTTTTCTGCCGTAGATATCAGCAAGGGCGCCGCTTGGTATCTCCATGAGGTTTACGCATATATTCAGGAAAGAGACAAGTATACCTATCTGGAGAAAGTCAAGTCCTATTGAGAGATAGAAGAGTATCAGGAACGGCTCGGAAAAATTAAGATTTTTAAGAAATCCGTAAAGAGAGAAGCGTGTTATCATCTGCATTGCTGAAAATCCCCGGCTGAATTGTTTATATTAGAATTATATTTAAAAGTGGTGCGGTATTAATTCAAGTTTTTAATATATATTATGCCTGTCGCGGTTCTATTTATTAAAATGGGGGCATATA
>DINC01000073.1:0-4427 GCA_002425885.1 Spirochaetia bacterium UBA5550
TTCTAATGGGGGGAGATCTATAAGAACTGCTGTCATGTCATCCTTCTGATGTTCATGACTCCCGATGAAATCATAAACTGAATCAAAAAGACTGTTAATTACAAGCTGTGGAGGCAGGTCGCACATCTCAATCAGTTTCTGTTCAAGTCTGTTCTCGCCATACTGTGAATTATCAGCTCTGCAGTCAAAAGCTTCAGTTATACCATCAGTGTAAAAAAGGATCATATCACCCTGGTATAAGTCAAAGCAGCATTCAGGAGTATTTAAATAAGCATCTTCCTGTATCAGGCTTTTTATATCACTGCCGAGTAAATAACCTTTTTCAGGTTTCCAAAACCCGTTACAGGAATTAAGATTAATAACCCTCGCACCTTGAGGCTCCCTCCTCACTACTATAGGAAACAGCATACTCCTGTTAAAAAATCTCAGCTTGATGCATTTGTCCCCCTCTTCAATGAAAACAAAATTTGCCGAGGCAAAATCATTTGAGGTGGAGAGATCCATAATGTCAGTAAATTTTGCCGATATGTTTTTTATGATACGGGAACAATCAACAATCCCGGAATCCGCATATTCAGATTCAGCATCTTTAACTGCAAGGATCACCGCAGATCTTAATCTTATAAGAGTTGTATACGCCGGGAGGCCATGCCCGCTTATATCAGAGAATACAAAGAGAAATTTATTCTCAGGGAGCCGCAGCAGATCAAAATAATCCCCTGAAAGTATCGAGCCGTATGCTCTCTGAAATCCTATCCCCACCATGAGGTAGCTGTTGCTGAAGCTTTTAAACAGCTCACGAATAAGCCTTTTGTCTTTTTCGCGGACCTGGTTAGCCTCCTGACTGAACATCTCGTATTTCTGAATCTTTTCGATATATTCATTCCCCAGGCTGTCAGGGAACTCCTGCTGCTGATTTACCCTGTTATTCACTCTTTCTGCTCCGGTAATAATTAATCAGGTTTGCCGTTGATGAATCGTGCACAGGGGAAATTTCACCGGAGGCAAACTCCTTCTGGATTCTGCCTGCAAGGACTTTTCCGAGTTCAACTCCCCACTGGTCAAAAGAATAGATATTCCAGATAATCCCCTGCACAAAAATTTTATGTTCATACATCGCTATCAATCTTCCGAGGGATTCCGGAGTCAGCTTCTCTATAAGGATAGAGTTACCCGGCCTGTTTCCATCAAAGGTTTTGAATGGGACAAGATTATCCGGTACACCGTCAGATTTTACCTCTTCAGAGGTTTTGCCGAAGGCAAAAGCTTCAGCCTGGGCAATCATGTTTGAAATAAGTATATCATGATGGTCTGTATCACTGTTAAGGGCTTTAATATATCCGATAAGATCAACAGGTATCAGTTGGGTCCCCTGATGTATAAGCTGATAGAAAGCATGCTGCCCGTTTGTTCCCGGTTCGCCCCATATAACCGGGCCTGTGCTGTAGGTTATCCTTTTACCATCTCTTGTAACTGATTTACCATTGGATTCCATATCCCCCTGCTGCAGGTAAGCGGAAAATCTGTGCAGATACTGTTCATAAGGGAGTATTGCGTAAGTCCCGGCATTAAAGAAATTATTATACCAGATACCCAGAAGAGCCATCATAACAGGTATATTATCCCGGAAAGGTTTTGTCCTGAAATGGACATCCATTGAATGAAAGCCCTCAAGCAGCTTAATGAAATTATCATATCCGATTGATATCATTATAGAGAGACCGATTGCCGATGTGAGAGAATACCTCCCCCCTACCCAGTCCCAGAACTCAAACATATTATCAGCGTCAATGCCGAATTTCTCCACCTCACTCCTGTTAGTTGAAAGGGCAAGGAAATGTTTTGCAACAGCTTTTTCATCTCCCGCATCATCAACAAGCCACTTGCGTGCGGTTTTAGCATTGGTCATTGTTTCCTGCGTGGTAAAAGTTTTAGACGCAACTATGAAAAGAGTTTCTTCCGCGTTAACGCCTTTGAGTGTTTCAATTATATGAGAGCCGTCAACATTGGAAACAAACTTCACGGTTATATCACGCTGTGAATAATACTTCAAAGCCTCGCACGCCATGACAGGGCCAAGGTCTGACCCGCCAATCCCTATGTTGATTATATTTTTTACCGGTTTTCCGGAATAGCCTTTCCAGTTAAACCCTCTTATCTTCTCCGATGTAATACGCATTTTTTCAAGTACCCGTTCAATATCCGGCATTACATCTTTTCCGTCAGCATAAACAGGTTGCCCGCTTCTATTCCTCAAAGCTGTATGCAGTACAGCCCGGTTTTCTGTTTCATTAATCTTTTCACCTGTAAACATCGCTTCAATCTCGTCTCTGAGTCCGCACTTTTCTGCGAGATCAATAAGAAGATCAACCGTATCTTTGGTAATCCTGTTTTTGGAGTAATCGAACAGAATATCCGCATCAGAAATAATCATTTTTTTACCGCGATCAGGATCATTAGCGAAAAGTTCCCGGAGATGCACATCCTTAACTTTCTGATAATTATCAGAAAGCTGCTTCCACTCATTCATTTCTGTAAGATATATACGGTTTTTCATAAAAGAACTCCAGAGAATTTGATTAGATCAACTGCATAATGTTAAAAAGATTTCAAGCATTAAACAGTAAAATTAAAATATATACCCGTTTTGATAAAAAATCAATATCAGCATTTTAAGTAATGATTACAAAATCCGCGAAGGGGATAATCAGTTAAAACTATTAAACGAAGGGCATATACCACCCAGACAGCAGGAACTGCATAAAGGTTTGCTTTTACATACATCCTTGCCATGCACTACTATAAGCGCATGATATTCGTTATACTTTGCAGCGCCGCCGGAAGTCCCTTTCTGAAAAAGATCCCGGACTACCTCGTAACTGTCATTTATATTTACAATTCCCAGACGTGAATAAATTCTCTTTGTATAAGCATCAACAACAAATACTTTCCGTCTAAGACCGTACAGAAGAATAGAATCAGCTGTTTCAGGCCCTATTCCATTAATATCAAGCAGTTCCCTGCGAAGGGGCTCTGTTTTAACAGACATTACAGGTTCAAAGGAAAATCCGTAATTTATAAACCACGATAAAAAATTCTTAATCTTCTTTGTCTTCTGGTTATAATAACCTGAGGGGACTATACATTGAGCAATATCATCATGCTTCGCTTTATACATTTTCGAAGGATCAAGGAGCCTCTTTTGCTTAAGAGAGAGAAGTGCTTTTTCAACATTAACCCACGCCACATTCTGTGTGAGAATTGCCCCTATGGCTATTTCGAATATATCAGATTCATTTCTCGGGGCGTTAATACCGTATTCGCTCTTTCCGGCAGAAAGATCAGCAATAGGCCACCACCCCTGCTTTCCATAGGCTTTCAGCAATAATTTATAGATACTGTTAAGATCTTCTGCCATGAATTATTCAGAACATTTATTTATATAAGGCGCATTGTTCCGGTGGATGATTTCTGTAATCAATGAAATAATCCACCTAACTTCTGTTATAATTTTTACTTATCATTGTCGAATCGAGAAATCCTGTAGCTATATCCTCAACAGTCAGGTCATACCCGGACTCTTCATTCAGTTTAGGAATTCTGACACTTTTAATGTAATTTTTGCATTTATCGCAGTAATATACCCTGTAGTCAGGATTGTCTTCAAACTCATAAAATCCCAGGGTCTCCTGATCACTGTTTTCGCATGCATGGCATTTCAGCCTGGGGAATTCCCATTCATCCTCGCAGAGAGAGCAGTGCAGCTTGCGCAGATTATCTTTAGATTCAACAATCTTACTGAAATCAGGCATATACCCGCAGAACGGGCACTCCTTCTTCAGCCAGTCTTCTTTATTTACCGAAACCCCGGAGTTTATCCTGACTTTAATCAGTAGAGGCTTAAAAGTGTTGTGTATTATAAATATCAGCTCGGAAATATCAAGCCGGTACCCGGAAGCTTTCTCATCAAAATAATCAAAATCATGCTCAAGAAATTTAACAAGCGCCTCTTCCGCAATTTCTCTAAATGATTCGACAATGCTTTTGAAATTCATCCCGGGATTTGCACTATTAACTATTTCAGCAATATCATTTACAAGTAATGAGAGAGTTGAAATAATTTCTCCGTTAAGTCTGATGCTTTCTGTTTTGAGAAACGGCAGGTTATCACTGTTTAAAGGGAAACAATCTTCCATATTTTCAGGAAGGCCGTCATAAGCTTTCTCCTGCGCGATATAAAGCTTTGTATAGAAGTTAATCATCTCTTCTGACAGAGATTTATGCTTCATTATAAACTCCCTCTTTTTTTCAATACTGAGACTATGCTTTTTCATTATAATCAGTCTTTATCCTTATTTTTATTTGTCGCCCATTAGAGCGAAGGAATTTTAAACCGGAATCACTTACCTTATTAAAACTATTGTTTT
>DINC01000073.1:4525-6440 GCA_002425885.1 Spirochaetia bacterium UBA5550
GCTTTATAACTTATCTGTTATTATAAATGGCGTGTCAATTATTCTATGACGATAGAGGGAAAAATATATTGCGACTGAAAAAAAAATCCTTGAGACATCTTAAACGATTAAAAGGATAACCGTTATTAAGCTCCATTTTAGCCTGAATCAGATTATAGCGCAGAAATAAATCTCACGCTTTTATCTTCAGGATCCTCGTAAAGCTTCACATTATCAAGAGGTGTTTCAATTTTTCTGACACTTTTTTTAATATTAACAATACTGCCGGGGAACAATCTCACGCGTACCACAACCGCAGGCTCACGCTCCAGTTTAAGCCTTGCTTCAATCTCCCAGGATTCCTCAAGAAGCTTCTGCAGGGCTGCATTTGCTTTCCCCAGATCATTAAGTAAAACAAGACATGTCTGTTTTTTCAGAGAAGGGAGTATCTTGATATATTCTTTAGGGTTTTTAAATAATTCTTCACCGAACTGCATCTTGATAGATGTTGTAATTTCATCAATCCGATCCCGCGCTATCTTTATTTCTCCCCGTTTTTTATTGAGCTCCTCTTCAACAGCAAAATTTCTTCCGACAGTGAGACTTGTCGCTGTTTCTGTCTGAGTTCCCACTATAGGGGATTTAATTTCATAAAGGGCAACAAGTTTTCCCCCTATAATCTTGCCGTTCTTACCTGTCACTTCAATCTTATCATAAGATAATATATCACAGTTTATTATGGAGTCACTGACAATTACATTTTTACCAGCTTCAACTTTAGCGTTCTGTATAAACTTTGCAGATATATCACCTTTAGCGATAAGCCGTGTGCCGTCTTTACCAACAACACCCATCTTCACAGTAATATTTCCGCCGGAGATAAGCTGGGCATTATCAACATCACCTTCAACAATAATATCATTGTCAGCCTGAACCTTAAACCCGGATTTAACAGAACCTGTAATTCTCACTGTCCCATTGAACTGGATATTCCCTGAATCAAGATCAACGTCACCCTTGATTACTGCTACCGGCATCACGCTGACTTTGTTATTTGAAATATTGAGGCACCCGTCTATACCTGAAAGAAAAATCGATTCATCAAAACCGGACTGTACTATATTCTCTCCACGTTTAAGCCCGCCTTTCTCTTCCCGCTCCGCAGAGACAACTTCACCGAAAACATCATAACCATCTTCAGGCTTCACCTCGGGGATTCTCTGAAGGATCTCCTGGTTTTTCTGCACCTGTATAATTGAATCCTGCTCCTTGTAGTCAATCCTTCCATCAGCAAGTACTTTACCCACTTTTTTATCAAAACTGAGCAGAGGCTCGTAGTACTCATCATAACCGTTTACCGGTGCTTTACCTTCAGCAACTATAACTCGCGCAAGTTGGGGATGTTCCCTGTTTAAAGCATTAATCTGTTTTTCGAATCTGTCCCTCGCTACAGGATAAACAATCTTCTCAACATGGAGAATATCATGCACCTCCCTGTATGAAGGATAAACACCGGATTTTGTAGGATATATATAATAAAAAGCATTTATTTTATCTTTTGAATAAGCCAGAGGTGAAAGAAGCTGGATCTTGCCCTCTTTTATAATAACAAAACCGTAATATGAAGAGACATAGGCTTTTACAGTATCATCGAACCTTATACCTCTGCCGGTTGATATTTGACTGTAATCCTGAACATTATAATATTCATACCCTGCATCAATGACAGAGGGGATATCAGCATCATCCTTCACGTCAACTACTCTCGCAACAATTTCATTTTCAGAAACGAAATTATATTTTGACGAAAGCACAGTCTTAACCTCACCCGTCGCATTTTTCTTTTTTGCGAGGATTCCCTGTACGGATGAGTCGAAATAAAAAATAATTTTTTTCATAAAAGGCCTATATTATAACGTTAATATATATAACTTCG
>DINC01000073.1:6491-40025 GCA_002425885.1 Spirochaetia bacterium UBA5550
TGTTAAAATAAAAACACCCTCCAAAGAGGCCGTTTAAAACCGGAATAACCTCTCCGAGGGTGTTATAATGCTGATTTAACTCAGCCGGATTATGACATAAACTGATTACACAAGTCCCTTCTCTATGAGGAGTTCGGCGATCTGAATTGTGTTGAGAGCTGCTCCTTTCCTGATATTATCTGAAACAACCCAGATATTGATCCCGTTGTCCATTGATTCATCTTCACGGATTCTGCCTACAAAAACATCGTCCTTACCTGCCGCGTTTACCGGCATCGGGTATTCATTATTCGCCGGATTATCTACTACTGTGATTCCCGGCTTCCCTGTGAGCAGTTTCCTGACATCAGCAGCAGAGAGCTTCTTCTCTGTCTCAATATTTATTGATTCAGAGTGACCATAAATTACAGGAATCCTTACTGTTGTTGCAGTGAGCCTGATCGAGTCATCACCCATAATTTTTCTGGTCTCGTTCACCATCTTCATCTCTTCCTTGGTGTAGCCGTTATCAAGGAAAACATCAATATGCGGGAGAGCATTAAATGCAATCTGGTGCGGATAGACACTGACTTTTGAAACAGGTTTCCCCTGAGCAGCTTCCGCAGCCTGGTTACGGCACTCTTCAATCGCCCTTATTCCTGTGCCTGATACAGCCTGGTATGTGCTCACAACAACACGCTTTATTTTTGCAGCGTCATGTATATGCTTGAGAGGGAGAAGCATCTGAATTGTTGAACAGTTCGGGTTTGCAATAATCCCTTTGTGCCATTTAACATCATCAGGATTAACTTCCGGAACAACAAGCGGTACTTCAGGGTCCATCCTCCATGCGGAGCTGTTATCTATGACGATGCATCCGTCAGCAGCAGCTTTTTTTGCAATCTCAAGGCTTACATCTCCCCCTGCGGAGAAGAGAGCTATATCGTAACCTTTAAATGTATCGTCTGAAGGGGCTTCAACAATGACTTTCATGTCACCGAACTGAACTTCTGTGCCCACATCTGTGAGGTCAACAAACTTTATCTTATCTATCGGAAACTTTCTCTGAAGCAGTATTTTCCTGAATTCATTGCCCACTGCTCCCAGCGCGCCCACAATTACTACATTGTACTTTTTCATTTTTTTATCTCCTGAAATCTGACTCATAGAATTAAATAATCCTGTAAAGGCTACAGGGATTTATTTTCAAATTAAAACAGCTTATGATAAAGATTACCGGCCCGGATTAATCCTATCTTTTCTTTCAAGCTCCGGGTTCTCTCTGTAGAGAATAGCTATATTGCCGATCATATTCACAAGAACTGAGCCTGTCTCTTTTACTACATCTTCAGCAAGATTATGCTTCTCATCTTTAAAATCGACAAATTTAACTTTAATCAGTTCATGATCACTCAGCGCTTTATCTACAGCTTTTATCAGGGCTTCGGTAAGCCCCTTCTGCCCGATCTGGACAACAGGGTTAAGGTGATGGGCAAGAGATTTTAGCTTTCTCTTCTGGCACCCGTTTATATCAGTCATAGAATCTCCATTTGCGAAATTAATCCAATTATGCGGAGGGTTTCAGGCAATCAAGTTTTTTTTAAATATTATCAGAGTTTATAAATCAGAGATAATTCCCTTTCAATGCAAGATGCAGATCAGCTTAAATATTTATAACAGGTATTAATTAAGCGCGCTTTCAGCATAAACTGTATTGAATTCAAAGTTAATTGCCCTGCATTAAAAGTAAACGGCTTTAATTTCAAAGCAAATAGCTCCGATTTCAAAGTAAATAACTCTAAACTCAAAGTAATCAGCTCCGACTTTAAAGCAAATAGCTCCGAACTCAAAGCAAATAACTCTGACTTTAAAGCAAATAACTCTGAACTCAAAGTAATCAGCTTTGACTTTAAAGCAAATAGCTCTAAACTCAAAGTAAAATACTCTGATTTCAATGTAATCAGCTCTGAAATATAATTGAACTTATAAGGAACGGCTGACGGCTGTTTATATAATTTTTGATGAAACCGGTTATTTATATCTCTCAGGCCAGAGCCGCACAAGCCTGTCACGGATTGCTTTTTCTCCGCCGTTTTCTGTAGGATTGTAGAACCTGGAGCTTTTGATCTCTTCAGGGAGGTAATCCTCTTTTACAAAATTCTCTTCAAAATCGTGAGGATATTTATAGCCTTTATGGTATCCCATGCTCTTCATAAGACTGGTGGGTGCATTCCGTATATGCATAGGCACTTCGTAATCACCGGACTGAGCTGCTGCCTTGGCCTGATTTATTGCCATATATGACGCATTGCTTTTAGGAGCTGACGCGAGAAACACAGCACACTGCGACAGGATGATCTCCGACTCAGGCATGCCGATATTTTTCACAGCCATTAGTGTTGATACTGCAAGATTAAGAGCTGCAGGAGATGCGTTCCCTATATCCTCCGAGGCCAGAATAACCATTCTGCGCGCCATAAACTCCGGGTCCTCACCAGCAAGAATCATCTTTGCCAGATAGTACACTGCGGCATCCGGGTCAGAGCCGCGTAAAGATTTTATAAATGCGGAGATCGTATCGTAATGCCTGTCCCCCTTCCTGTCGTAATAAATCATGGTATTTTCGAAGGCCTCTTTCACACGTTCCGCTGTGATAAGCCCGTCGCCTGAAAGCATAAATGACACCTCAAGCACATTGAGCATCCGGCGGGCATCACCATTGCCAAGCTTAACGAGGTTTTCTTTCACTCCATCTTCAAAACGGACATCACCATCTTTCAATATCCTGTCGTTTTTAAGCGCGTTTTCAAGAATCCGGGAGAGATCATCATCACCAAGTTTTTTCAGTTTAATTACACGGGCACGTGAAAGCAGCGGAGAGATTACACTGAATGAGGGATTCTCTGTTGTGGCGCCGATAAGCACCATATCACCGGACTCCACAGCGCCGAGTACTGCGTCCTGTTGTGCTTTGTTGAACCTGTGAATCTCATCAAGAAAGAGGAGAGTCTGCCGGCCTGCACGCCGGTTCCTCTCACCCTCTGCGATAACTTTACGCACGTCTGCTACTCCGGAAGATACAGCGCTGAGGTAATGCCAGTCCATTCCGCAGGCTTCGGCAATAATCCCGGCAAGTGTGGTCTTCCCTGTTCCCGGATCGCCCCAGAGTATCATGGAGAAAGCTTTGCGGGAGTCAATGGCACTCCGGATAATCCTCCCTTTACCTGTTATATGTTCCTGTCCAATATAATCATCGATTGATGAAGGCCTGCACCTCTCGGCAAGAGGTGTAATAGACTCACCCTGGCTGAACAGCGACGGCTCTCTTCCTACCATTTATTCTCCCAGTCTATTGCGGCAGTTCTCTTCATCAGGAATACGAATGCCACGATGCTTGCAATAGTAATTATAAAACCTGTATGTTCCGGTATAAAAAAGGCAACGGAGAATACCCACTGAAATAAAACTGACGAATAGAGGGTAATACGAACAAGCTCACTCCCCTTCTTAATCAGGTAGGAATAGTAAACAACGATACCTGTTGAAATCGAAAGTGATACTGCCACAGCAGCAATAATCGGTATATAACTTACCATGTATGATCCGAGAAGGTAGAAGATAAAATAACCGGTAATCATAAAAAGGTAATGCATGGGATGAAGAACAATACCTCCTGCTGTACAGAAGATCAAAATAAAACCGGTAAAAAGAAAAATCGCGATAGGAGCATAATAAAACAGTCTCGAAACAAGCTCGCCATAGTTACCGGGAATTGTAAATTTCAGCGAGATGTTCTGCCCTGTTACAAGGTTTGATGCTTTCCATGTGTACTTTGTCATCTCATTATCTCCCCCCTGTGATGCGGGGATCATGGCGCCGTTAGGGATATCACACTCACTGAAGTCTGTCACAATCTCCACATCGAGATTTTTAATCTCAGCTTTCTGATTCCCCATCGCGTAATCGAATACTCCGGTACCCTGCGCGTTATAACTCACCTCGAATGTTCGTATTTCACCATTCCGGAGAGAACCCTTCCACTCGATACCATCAGAGAAGTCCGGATCATCAGTGTACTCTTTCCCTTCAAAAACAACTTTCAAATCAGTAATATTACCTGCTCCTTCAGGGAGACGAAACCTGAAGGTAAGATTTTCATTTATATTATTGAGATTCTTTATTATATATCTGGCGTGAAATGATAAACTGTAGCCGGGATATTTCAGCAGCCCTTTCTGTCTTATGTTAGACTTTATCTTAGCAGAGACTTTNNTTTCTGATCCGCAATCCCCATATTACGGTCTATCTCAGATGGTACTCTTTCAATTTCACCTGTCTTCTTATTCTCATATTCAGCAAATCCCCGGACTTTATAACTCAATTCCGGAAGATGCTGTGTGATGTTTCCTCCCCAAATCTCCTGCACAGATTTAAGGTTAGCCGAATAACTCCTGCTGTGTCTGTCATCTATACGGAATCCAATTGTTGCTGCTATTATACTGAATACAATTGCGAAGATAAAAATCAGAGCGTACTTCAATACTTTCTTCACAAAGTCCGGGCGGACCTGAAGTATTCTCACAGATACAAGAATAAATGAAGCTGCAATTAATGCAAAGCCGAGGAATATAAGCGCACCTGCTGTCATAAAGCCTCCTGTAATATCAGGATAATGATAATTAAACATAGGGCTTTTTAGCAAGATTTTTTCGATAACAGGGAAAAATACTAAACAAAAATAAAGCTAAATAAAAAAGGCTGCCCTTTTCAGAACAGCCTTTCTGTGACAAGTGCAGGTTTAAACCTACTCCTTTGCAGCGCCACGGCCGCCAGTTTTTCTGGAACGAGAACTCTGAACCTGCATACGCCTCATCTTCTTGATTCTGCGTCTTTCAGCTTCTTCTTTCTTGCGTTTCTTCTCTTCGCTTGGTTTTTCGTAGTATCTTCTTCTTTTAAGCTCTTTAAAGATACCCTCGAAAGCCATCTTTTTCTTCAGATTCTTAAACGCTTTCTCGATATCGCCGTTTACTTCCACTTCAAGAGGACTTGTCATTCGAACATCACATCCTTTGTTTTTAATTTATCTAACACTTGCTATGTGACTTTATTTGTCAATAAAAAAGCGGGTTATTGTTATATATACATATCTCCCGGTGAGAAAAAAATAAAAAAAAGGTTGCAATGCACTTTTTTAACAATTAATATAAATAAAATAAAAATTGTCCAGACAGTACACATCAGTATTACCCGCCGTTTCAACACGGTGATACCTGTTATAGCAAGCAGGATTCATCCGCTGCCAAATAATCATTATTTATAAATCTGTCTAAGGCAAAACCGGCCATTCCGGCATAAACAGCAGCGGAAATAAAAAACAAACAGGAGGGGATATAATGGAAAAAATAAGAGCCCTGCTCTCCCAGGTTGACTCAACCAAAATTTTTTTTACAGACCTGAACGGCAGAACAAGAGGCCTTGCCATTAACCCGGACAACATCGAAAAAATCACAGAATCAGGAATAGGATTCGACGGCAGTTCAATTGACGGAATAACAACTGTTGATGATAGCGACAGACTTTTATTTCCTGTGCTTGACAGTCTGAGAATAGTTGATTTCAAAGACAAAAAATTAGGTTTTTTTATCGGAAAAATTGACAAAGAAAAAGGAGTACCGTCAGCTTCAGATCCCAGGGCAATACTTGTCAATACAATCGAGTACGCTGAAAACGAATTCGGCTTCAGATTTCTAATGGGGCCTGAATATGAATTCTTTCTGCTTAAAGGTGATGAGTTCAGCGAAGCAAAGCACACAGACAGGGCGGGATATTTTTCCTCTGATCCTTACGATAAGGGGGATACGGTAAGAGAAAGTATAGTTGAAATTCTTCACAAATGCGGTATTCCCTTCGAGAAAGACCATCATGAAGTAACCCCTTCTCAACACGAAATTAATTTTGAATGTACTTCACCGATAGAAGCGGCAGATCAGACACTGTTATTTATGCATGTTGCAAGAAAAGTCGCATCAAACTTCGGGTACTTTGCAACCTTTATGCCGAAACCTTTTAACGATCATAACAGAAGCGCATTTCACATGCATCTCTCGATGCAGGATAAAGACGGGAAAAATCTTTTCTTTGATGAAACAGATAGTTATGGTTTAAGTTCATTATCAAAATATTTTATCGGAGGGATACTTAAGCATGCACGTGAAACTTCAATAATAATGGCATCAACTTATAACTCATATAAAGCGTATACACTGGAGAAAGAAGCTCCTATAACGCTTGGCTGGGGTGTGCGTAACAGGAGTTCCATNNTACCATACTCTTCAACACCATCAGGCACAAGAATTGAACTCAGAAGTCCCGATCCGTCAGGAAATGTTTATCTCCAGATGGCAGTTTTTATCGCCATGGGCCTGGAGGGTATAAAAAATAAAATCGAACCGGGCGAACCTGATGTCGGCAATATATACAGAAAGTTTAATCCCTTACAGATAGTAAATCCGGATCTGCTTCCACGGAGCATGTACGAAGCGCTCGCTGAAGCGGAACAGAGTTCATTCCTGCACAACCTGCTCGGTGAACGGCTGTTTAAAAGTTACCTGTCGCTCAAGATACGCGAATGGGAAAAATTCAGAACATCTGTAACAACAATGGAACACTCAGCATACCTGGCTATATAAAGCACGGACGAAATTGAGTGTATTTAAAAAATCTGAACCGGCCTGCGGATTACTGTTCACATAACACAGGCTATTCTGCATTTTTCTGATTCAGAAAAATGCAGAAACAACGCATAAAAAAATTGTAACAACATGCTTTTTTTGTTATCTTTAGTTTATGTAACCAGTTTTTTAATCACATCAGTGGTGTTCTAATAAAACAAGAAATACGAACTTTTTCAATAAGAGATACTACCCTGTCCGGCATTCACTCTGTATTTTTTACNNGATTTATACTCAATTTTACGACAGAACAATTTAACAACCGGCAGGATTAAAAAAAACCAGGAGTTAATCTATGAAAACTGAATTCACACCGGAACTGTTTCTTTCCATTTCTGAAGAATGGAATAACATACTCAAGTCAGGAAAGGATATTGAAGAGATAAGAATTGATCTGCTGCATCATATAAATCACAGGCAGTTTTTTACATATTCAGAAAAAGATCCCTCCATGCATGATCTGGATCTTGTCATTATCCGTGATTGCGCACGAGCCTGGAGAGGAATACTCCATCCGCGCAGCGAGCATCTTGCCGGATTCAGTGTTCTGAAGGAACTTATAAATGCCGCGAACAGTAAACCTGACCCGGAACTTTCAGAGGATTTCTGGGGAGAGGTATGTCACCTGCTAAGAGGTATTGAAGGGAAATTCAGACAGCATGAAAACTCAGAATTTACATTTGCCGATACAAGCGATCTTAAAGGGCGCGACGCGGCGCAGGTACGTTCAGATGAGCTGGATATGATTCATGATTATCTTGGAGAAAAGATATCAAAGTATAAATCAGGCCTTGATGAGGATGTAAAAGAAAAAAGGAAAAGCAAGGTAAAAAAAATTCTCAGTTTCACCAATTCTGATGAATCAAACTGGAATGACTGGCACTGGCAGCTTCAGCATATTGCCAGGGATGAAAAAACTCTGAGCGGATATGCCGATCTTTCAACAGAAGAGATTGAACACATTAAAAAAGTTAACGAGACTGGAATTCCCTTCGGAGTTACACCTTACTACGCATCACTTTTTTTTGAACCAGGCTATGGTGAGGACAGGTCTGTACGGGCACAGGTGCTATTCCCTGAAAACTATATCAATTCATTCCAGGGGAGCGGCCGTGAGAATTACGTTAATGACTTCATGCTGGAACACGACACTTCACCTGTTAACCTGATCACAAGACGTTACCCCGGCATAGTAATTCTTAAACCATACAATTCATGTCCGCAGATATGCGTATACTGCCAGAGAAACTGGGAAATCAAGGGGCCCCTTGAAGACGGTGCCATGGCTGCTGAAAAAGATCTCAGTGCGGCAATTGACTGGATCAAAAAACATGACTCTATAACTGAAGTTCTTATAACCGGCGGTGACCCCTTCGTAATGTCTGACGAGCGCATTAAAGACATACTGGAAAAACTTTCGCAGATAGATCACATTGAAAGAATCCGTATAGGATCACGAACACCCGTGACTCTCCCCATGAGATTCACTGACACTCTCTGTGATATTCTTGCATCATACAGAATCCCGGGCAGAAGAGAGATAGCTCTTATGACACACATACAGCACCCCTATGAGGTAACTCCGGACTTTGCGAAAGCTATTGAAAAGATAAAAAACCGCGGAATATCGGTGTATAATCAGATGGTTTTCACATTTTTTATTTCACGCCGGTTTGAAGCTGTCCGATTACGAAGTCTCATCAGACTCTGCGGAGTTGACCCATATTATTCATTCTACCCCAAGGGGAAACTCGAAACAGCCGATTACCGGGTGCCTATCGCCAGGCTCCTCCAGGAACAGAAAGAGGAATCAAGACTGATGCCCGGACTTTCAAGAACAGATGAACCTGTGTACAATGTTCCGGGATTGGGTAAAAATAATCTTAATGCATGGCAGCACAGGGACTTTATATCAATAAAAAAAGACGGATCACGCATATATGAATTTCATCCATGGGAAAAAAAGATTGCCGATCAGAAAACATACGTAGGCACTGATGTTCCCATCCTTGACTACCTGAAAAGGCTTGAGTCTGTCGGAGAAACAAAAGCGGATTACGAAAGTATATGGTATTACTTTTAATATAACGGAATTCATTCTGTTAATGAAAAACTGAAAATTCAGATTCAGAAGGATCATGAAAACCGGTTGACCTGAAGGTCGAAGAATCTTATAATTTACTGCAAAACTGATCGGAGTACAGATATGATATCAATATCATGGAGTGATAAATTTTCAATCGGCGTAGAAATGATAGATGAGCAGCATAAACAACTATTCAATCTTATAAATGAACTGAACTCTAATATCTCCGGTAATTCCTCTAAACAGATTATTGCATCTTCTCTTGATGCCCTGATATCATATACCGGATATCATTTCAGGGAGGAGGAGGATTATATGTTTAATGTCTCTTACCCGAGATTTGAGCAGCATAAGGTTCTTCACGAAAATCTTAAAGAGCAGGTAATCAATTTTAAAAAAGAATTCCAGGAAGGGGGGGATGATCCGGAGAGGTTCCTTGACTTTCTTTACGACTGGCTCACTAAACATATAATGGAGCAGGACAAAAAGATCGGCAAGTTTATGGATTTGGCAGTACTCAGGCCGATAATGTGAGAATAGCTTTCATATTATACCCTCAACATGAAAGCTTTTTTTAATGATTTATTCTTCATCATTATTCCTGAAAAGCCTGTAGTCTATACCGTATTTTGACATTTTATAACCGAGAATCCTCTTTGTCGTACCAAGTTCCTTTGCTGAGCGGGAGATATTCCCTTTCGATGCTTTCATACTGTCGATTATAATCTCCCTCTCGAACTGTTCAGTCCGTTCTTCGAGAGTTCCGCCGCTCCCTGCGCTTCCTGCTTTCTGAAGTGACGGCGGCAGATGAAAGCTGCGTATTGTATCCTCTGTGCAGAGTATAACGCTCCTCTCGACGCAGTTTTCCAGTTCCCTCACATTTCCCGGCCAGTGATAACTGACAAGAAGATCTATCGCATCTGTGCTGATCCTCTTTATGCTTTTATCCATTTTTGTAGAATAGAATTCAAGAAAATGATCTGCCAGGAGCATAATATCAGCTTTTCGATCACGCAATGGCGGAGATAGAAGCGGAAAAACATTGAGCCTATAGAAGAGGTCGCTCCTGAATGTACCCTCAGAAACCTTTTTCTCAAGGTCATGATGTGTTGCAGCTATTACTCTTACATCAAGAGGAATAGTTTCATTCCCCCCGATCCTTTCAATTGTCCTGTTCTGAAGCACACGCAGGAGATGAACCTGAAGATGAAGATCGAGGTCACCGATTTCATCGATAAAAATCGTACCACCTTCTGCCATTTCAAAACGCCCTTTCCGGCTTTTATCAGCACCGGTAAAAGCCCCCTTCTCATAACCGAAAAGCTCCGATTCAATTAATGTTTTGGGCAGTGAGGCAATATTAACTTTAATATACGGTTTTCCGGTTCTCCTGCTGTTTTCATAAATTGCATCAGCTATAAGCTCCTTCCCTGTACCACTCTCTCCTGAAATAAGAACAGTTGAGTCTGTTCCCGCTACAAGAAGTATATTTTCGTAAAGATCGCGTATCTCACGTGATTTGCCGATTATTTTAACAGGAAGAGTACTTGCCTCAATCTTCCGGCGGAGTTCATCATTCTCAAGGCTCAGCCGTTTCTCTCTGGCAAGAATCTCCATCCTGCTGTTAACAGCCTGCGATATCATTATAGATATAGTAGTAAGCATGTGAAACTCCTCGGCTACGTCACGCCCGGAGTTATTAATTATATCAACGGATATTGCGCCTATTACATTATTATTAATAATAATCGGTATACAAATGAAAGATATTCTGTGTGTAAATATATTGCGGTTTGCACCTGTGCGGTTGAGGAAGCGTGGTTCATTTCTTATATCCGGTATAACTATTGGAGCTCCGGTCTGCACTACAGTTCCGATTATACCTTCACCGGGCCGGTAGACGCCGCGTTCAACCTCCTCCCCTGTATATCCGTAGTGAATATCAACTGATATTTCACCGGCATCCTTGTGATATATGCTTATCATACCGCGTTCAATACTGTAGTACGAAACTATAATATTAAAAACATTATTGAGCAGCACATTTATATCCTTATTACCGGTGATAAACTCTTTGCCTATGGCTTCGAGTAATCCGCTTTCCCTGTTTCCGCCGAAATCCATTAAACTTTCCTCGTAAGCGTAATGAACTATTTTGCCGGTTTTATACCTAATATTTTTTTTTTAGCAGGCTTACTTTAATAATAATTTAACACTTTTGTAATTTTCGGGGGGATTGTGACATCCCCCCGTTTATTAATTCAACAAAATACTGTATGATTATCAGCCTATGGCTTCATGCCCCTCCTCTTCAGTTCTGATCCTGATGCATTTTTCCAGATTTGTAACAAAAATCTTCCCGTCACCAATTACCCCTGTTTTAGCACCTCTGATAATTGCTTTGATTGTTGTTTCAACAAAATCATCATTAACCGCTATTTCAAGCCTTACCTTTTTCAGAAGGTTAACCTCCATCTCAACGCCCCTGTAGGTTTCATGGTAACCTCCCTGCTGCCCGCACCCGAGAGAGTTTGTTATTGACATCTTCTTCACATCCGCCTCAAACAGTGCCTGTTTTACATCATTGAGTTTTTCCGGTTTAATATATGCTGTTATAAGTTTCATTATAATCCTCCTTCACTTACTGGTTGGTGAAGATCTGGAAACCATGATAAGCTTCCATACCGTGTTCATCAATATCAAGTCCCCTTAACTCCTCTTCCTTACTTACCCTGATACCTATAATCACATCTATCAGTTTAAAGAGAATAAGGCCTATCCCGAATGCCCAGATAAAAGCAGCTCCCGCTCCGATTAGCTGGCTGATAAGCTGATTTACTCCGCCGCCGTAGAGGAGGCCTGTACTCACATCCGCTTTCCCCAGAACTTTCTCTGCATTGAAAAGTCCGCAAGCCAGAGTTCCCCATAATCCGCAGACTCCATGTACGCTCACTGCACCAACCGGATCATCGATCTTAAGAAATTTATCGATGAAAATAACACTGAACACAACCAGAACACCTGAAACTGTACCTATGGCGAGCGCTCCACCCGGAGTTACAGTATAACACCCCGCAGTAATACCTACAAGCCCTGCAAGCGCGCCATTTAATGCCATTGAAGCATCAGGCTTTTTAAAAAGAACCCATGCCGTACCCATTGCGCATATGGCTCCCGCAACAGCAGAAAGATTAGTAGTCATTGCAACACGCCCGATCTCTCCGTTACCAATAGTTGTTGATCCGGGATTAAAACCGAACCATCCCATCCAGAGTATAAAAACACCAAGTGCCGCAAGAGTTATGTTGTGACCCGGAATAGCTTTCGGTGTTCCGTCAGGAGCGTATTTGCCGAGCCTGGGGCCTACTATAATCGCTCCGGCAAGTGCAAGCCATCCTCCGATTGAGTGAACAACTGTTGAGCCTGCAAAATCACAGAAAGCCCCGGTTGAAAGATTCTGCAGCCAGCCGGTTCCTTCACTACTGAACAGCGAACCCCATGCCCATTTTCCGAATATCGGATAGATAAAAAGGCAGATCATAACACAATATACCAGGTACGCTGAAAACTTAGTCCTCTCAGCCATAGCTCCCGAAACAATTGTTGCCGCTGTTGCAGCGAAAACAGTCTGGAAAATCATAAATGTCCATCCCCATTCAGTTCCGTCACCTGTGCCGATAATACCTTTCATAAAAAACAGGTCCGTTCCGATTATTCCGGCTTTACTTGCACCGAACATTAAGCCGAACCCCACTGTGTAAAACGCGATTGATCCAATCGAAAAATCCATAAGATTTTTCATAAGAATATTTACCGAGTTTTTTGATCTGGTGAAACCTGTTTCAACCATTGCAAAACCGGCCTGCATCCAGAAAACAAGAATTGCAGCAACCAGTGTCCATACAATATTGATATTAGCTGTAATAGCATCGATATCCGATTTTGTAACTGATGCAGCCGCTTCCTCCGCCATAAGTCCTTTGATTGATAAAAGGACAAAAAAAAGTAGTGTGAGCAATCCTTTGAATGATCGCATATAAACCTCCGATTATCTGTTATACGAATATTTATAATGCATTTATCATGCCAGATTTTACAACGGAACCGAAGCCGGTTTAGAATCAGATAAAGTTAACACCAGCTTAACAAAGAGTGGTGATCATTGATTTGATAACAGCAAAATTAAGCTGTTATATTTTTCTGAAGGTGCGTGTTTCTGAAGATATAAAAGTATTCTATACAATGAAGATACAATCCTGTAACAATCATCTGTTAAATAAAACAATTTTGTATAACTCCTGCATGAGCAATACAAATATTTATACTTGACATGGCATATAAATTCCACTTAATTATAATCAAGTCCACTGTCAGGAGAACCACACATGAGCTTCTTTAAAAAAAAGATAGATAAACTGCTGCAGAACGCGAATTCACTCCCTTCAAAAATAATACAGATAGTTAAAAATATTTACGAGGGTTACTATTTTGAAAAAGAGATTTATAACAGGCTGATTAATGGTGTTAAGGTTTTCATTGTTGCAACAAGAAAGTTTATATCCGATGACTGCCTTACTAAAGCATCTGCAATAGCTTACGCGGCAGTAACATCTCTCATACCGCTTCTCACTGTGTTTTTAACTTTTTTTTCAATCTTTTCCGGAGTTGACAATAAAAAAGAGGATCTCTTCAGACAGATATCCCTCTTCATGGTTGAACACAGTATCAAACTTAATATAGATCCGGTCTTTGAAGCTGTATCAGGTCTCATTGACAACGCAGGTAAAATCGGGGGGATAGGTGCCATTTTTGTACTTTTCACTGCCACCGCAACCCTGCGTTCTCTTGAAAAATCTCTTAACCATATATGGAAAGTCAAACAGGGACGTTCCCTTTTTCAGAAAATAATCTACTACTGGGCAGCTCTTACGCTTGGCCCTGTGATGCTCATTGCCGGTATGACAGCTGCTACCAAAGTGACTGATGTATTTTCATCCGCCAACTTCAACTCCGCATTTGTTGAAGGTGAAACGATATGGCTCGTCGGGAGTAAAGGCACTATTAAACAAAGCCCGTCAAACAAAACGAGCTTTACCGCGGAAGATATGGGTGACTTCGATTACGAAAATCAGAGAATATACTCCTATAAATTTTCAGACAACACATTTTCAGAGGATGATTTCCGGATTGATAGCATATCACTCATGAAAGAAAACTTCACTGATATTCAGTTTATTGATGACAGAGGTTGGATTATTTCAAACAGCGGTATTATTCTCCGTACAAGAAACAGAGGCAAAAACTGGTTTATTTCAAAATGGGGAGACTTCAAATTTAATGACATCAGGATGCTGGATGATAAAAAAGGTTTTATCGCTGCTGACGGAGGTATCATCCTCGCCACTGAAAACGGCGGAAGAGAGTGGAGTGTCATTGACACTAAAGATATTACCATAAATTTCAAAACAATTGAATTCTTTGAAAACAAAGGAATTGCGGCCGGTTCTAAAAGTAAAATATTTATAACTGAAGATTCAGGACTTAACTGGACACTCGTAACTATCGACGAATCTAAAAGAAAGAATAAACATGTAGACCTTAACGCTGTGGAGTATATTGATAAAAACGAAATCTGGATTGGAGGTAATGACGGAGTCCTTCTGCATAGCACAGACGGCGGACTGACATGGAAACAGAACAAGTTTAAAGAGTACAACTATTATTCCATAAAATTTATAAATAAGGATGAAGGATTCATCGGCGGAGAAAACGGAAAATATATCCAGACAAAAAATGGAGGGAGAACATGGAAAAGCAATTCTCTCCCTGCCTACAAAATCAACAGATTCATAAACTCAGGCAACACTCTGTGGGCCATAGGTAATGGCGGCACAATCCAGAAATCCGTTAATAATGGAGAGTCCTGGAGCGGAAAGTCCGGCAAAAGTTTTATGGCTATGATAATAAATTTCCTTGCTCCATTCATTTTTATCTGGCTGCTGTTTCTTTTTGCCTATGCAACTACTCCGAACACCAGGGTTCCTTTTAAATATGCTTCAATAGGAGCTGCCTTTACCGGCGCAGTGTGGGTGTTATTTATACTGCTTTTCATAGTTTATATTAAAGCATTTGCAACCGGTACTTTTGCAATATATGGGGCATTGGCTTCAATACCGATTTTCCTTCTGATGATTTATGCGTCATGCCTTATTATCCTCTACGGAGCAGAGGTATCATATACACTGATGCACCCGCAGACTTACACTAATCTAAAAAACACATTTGAAGAGGACAGAAAGGTAAATATATTCTACGGTATCGCAGCTCTTAATTACATATACACAAATTTTGAGTCAGGGAAAGGTGGTACATCCTACTCCGACCTTCTTAAAAGACTGGGACACAATTCAGTTGATCTCGACTTTTTTATAAAGCTTTTCATCGAAAACGAGATACTTATCAGAGATCAGAAGGGGCCGTTGATGCCGGCAAAATCTTCATCCAACATTAAATTAACTGAACTTTTCAGTCTGGTTAACGAAGCACAGATTACAATACCGGGGCCTTTCAGGAAAATTGTTTCAAGGGGGAATCTCGGAAATATTTTTGAAAAGATAAATACAGGTAGAGACAAAATACTTGAGAACCTTACACTAAAGGATGTAAAGATATTTTAATCAGTTAGCGTAGTACCCGAATATAAAGGGGATCATGATAAACTCCCCCTTTATATCATCGGGTACTTTACCGAAACTTCTGGACATCCTTATGGCATCAATGCATGAATCATCCAGCGGTTGATTCCCCATAGAATCAACAAGTTCCACCCGGACTATATCTCCGTTCCTGTTCATGATAAAACAGATCTTTACCTTCTGATTAGGGATTGCCATAATCCGCATACTCCCCGGAGCGAATCCCCCGAGGGCTGCATTAGCAAGAAGCGGCGGATACCAGTTTGAAGCAATCCTGTCCTTCATATTTTTAAAATAGGTGAAGTTTTTAAATTTGGCTGTGTTAAAAGAAAACATCCCGCTGTTAGAATAGAAGATAGCGTTTTTCATAGTGATGCTGTTTCTATCCGGAATAGCCATATTCGCGGCATTACCATTATTTCCCGGACTCCCGCTGCTGCCGGTTCCCGTTGTACCGTATTTTACAGTTACATCACCATTCTCTGATGCTTTTATCTTATCCCCGGAGCCGGAAGTTGCTATGCGGCCGTCTCCACCCCCTGCTCCGCTCTTCATCTTAAACTCAAGAGAATTATTGAGCCACCTGTCACCCTGCTCTTTAGTAATATAACCCTTTGCCGATGAATCCCTGTCAGAAAGGAGAGTGCTGTTTTTTATATCACGTATGTCATCCTGATTTATGTTAACAATAATATCCTTCCCGCCAACGGTTTTTTTATTCTTCGAAGGATTATTGAAAATCCTGAAAATTCCATCAGAATCCGGGAGGATAAAAGCAGTGATCAATACCGCGTGAAGAAAAAACGATATCAATACAAATAGGGAAAGGTTTATGCTGTATCTGTCTCTCACTTGGTTTAATCCGGTATTTCTGCTATAGATCCTTACTTACTAATCCCACGTTTACCGCATCGACAGACTCAATTATTAGTCTGTAGCGGAGCTTTACATATTATTAAAGCCTCCCCGGTTCCTTTCTTTGCCCCCTCCGGGGGTGCGGGGGTAAGCGATGCAGAGATGCGGGAACCGGATAATAATTCAATTATTAAGACTCTCTATTTTAAAAATGTTACTTTATAAAATGTCAAGCGGTAACAACAAAAAAAGCAATCCCGCTTTATCACGGAATTGCTTTTTTCTCAGAAATATATTTATTATCTGGAAAGAATTATTTACTGGCCTCTTCCTCAAGAAGTTTCTTTCTCTCTTCGATAATCTTGTCAGCTTCTCTACCTGAAATCGGGTCATAATGAGAGAACTCCATTTCAAATGTAGCCTTGCCGCTTGTCATTGCACGGAGGTCTGTGCTGTACCTGAGCATTTCAGCTTCAGGAACAGTTGCCCTTACAACCTGGATACCGCTTGAACCTTCATCGCTATCCATTCCGAGAACCCGTCCCCTTCTGCTTGTAATATCGCTCATGATATCACCCATGAACTCCTTGTCAGCAAAGATCCTTACGTTCATGACAGGCTCAAGGAGCTGAGGCCCTGCAGCTTCCATTGCGATCTTGAATGCGCTTCTTGCTGCAATCTTGAACGCCATCTCCGAAGAGTCAACATCATGATATGAACCGTAATGAAGCTCAACCCATACGTCCACAACCGGAAATTTTGCGAGAACACCTTCATCAAGACCTTCTCTAAGACCCTTTTCAACGCCCGGGATATACTGCTTTGGAACAACACCGCCGACAATACTGTCTACGAATTCAAAGCCCTTACCTCTTTCCAGAGGCTTAACTCGGATATGAACCTCGCCATACTGGCCATGTCCGCCGGACTGTTTTTTATGCTTATATTGCGCTTCTGCTTTCTTTGTTATAGACTCTCTGTATGCAACCCTTGGGATACGGGTAACAACATCGAGCTTAAGTTTCTCTTTAAGGTTATTCAGTATCAGGTTAAGCTGCATCTCCCCCATACCTGAGAGAACGGTTTCACCTGTTGATGCTGTAAAACCATATTTGATTGTAGGATTCTCCTCAGCAGCCTTGTTAAGGAACTGTCCGATTTTATCCTCTTCGCCCCTTTTAGCAGCTTCTATGGCAAATGAGAATACAGGCTGCGGAAGCTTGATTATCGGTAAAAGTACAGGAGCCTTCGGATCTGTCAGAGTATCAAGTGTGACAGTTTTATCCAGTTTAACGAGAACCCCGATGTCCCCGGCGCATATCTTCGGCATATCGTTCTGTTTGTTGCCGATCATTGCACAGAGTTTAGTTGCACGCTCTTTATGATTTTTTGTTGCGTTGAAAATTTCTGTTTCAGGATTGATCTGGCCTGATATAACTTTTACAAAGTTAAAACGGCCGGCATATTGATCAATTGCGGTTTTCCATACCACCGCTGCCATTGAACCTGAATCGCCGAGTTTTACATCAATCTCTTTTTCAGGATGGACCTGATCCCGGCCTTTGTATACTTTTCCTGTCTCAGGAGCAGGCGCAAAGTTTTTTATAGTTCTTATGAGGTTTTTTATACCTACCACTTTCTGGGATGAGCCGCATATCACGGGTGTCAGCTTCGCGTTTTTAAGCTGAGTTTTTAGACCTGTTCTAATCTCATCAACTGTAAGCTCTTCACCGCCGAGAAACTTTTCAATAAGTTCATCAGTAGATTCAGCAGCAAGTTCAGCAAGGGCTATTTTTTCAAGTTCCATAAGTTCTTTGTGCTCAGCAGGAACTTCAGTAACAGCAACATCCTTTCCGTCACCTTTAGGAGTGTAGAGTTTCATCTCAATAGCATCCATTACTCCCTTGAATGTTTCACCTTCACCATCAGGAACGCAGAGTGAAGCAACGCTGCCGCCGAGTGAACTTTTTATATTTTCTATTACCTTTTCGTAATTTGCTCTCTCTTTCTCCATCTTGTTCACAAAGATTATGCGGGGGATATTATTCTCTGTGAGATATCTCCATGCTTTCTCTGTCTCAATCTGAACTCCGTCAACAGAGTCAACAACAAGTATTGCTGTTTCACATGCCTGAAGGGCAGCTCTGGTATCACCGACGAAATCAGCTGTACCGGGAGTATCTATAATATTAATCTTAACATCTTCAAACTCAACAAAACCCATTGAACTTTTTATTGATATTTTCTTTGTTTTTTCATCTTCATCAAAATCTGATACAAGTGTCCCGCTGTCAGCGCTCCCCATTTTATCGATCTTTCCGCCGACAAACAACATGGCCTCCAGCAGTGTTGATTTTCCTGTTCCTCCATGTCCGATTATAGCAACATTCCTGATCTGGTCAGCCTTATACTCCTTTAACATTTAAGAACCTCCTGAAAATATCTTCTAAATAGTTTAATTGATTCAATCTATCCGCAGTGCATAAATATTGTAACAGGACACAGGTGAACACCACCTGTGATGCATTATGAAATCAAATAATACCGTCTCCTGTTGTCGTTATTCAGAAAATAACCCCTGCTGATGCCGGAGTTTTTCTGTGAAAAGATTGACAATATGTTTGCAGAAAATATATATGACCTTCTTTTTTGTAAAGCCTTTTATTTAGGATGGGGAAACTATACTCAAATATTTGACCTCCCGGTAAAAGGATGTTTACACATCCCCCTCTCCAGAGCGCCTTCTTAGAAATGAAATCACTATAATTGCGAATATAAACAGAGACGCTATATACAGAATAACGTCCCCCGTTTTCTCATATACTGTTGTACGGTTTAATGAGACATCTATATTCCCCGAAAATGAGCCCTTTTTCAAAATAGGCATGGAAGCTGTTACTCTCCCCGCAGGATCGATAATTGCGCTTGCCCCGGTATTACCCGCTCTTATCATCCAGAGTCCGTTTTCCACAGCCCTGAATACTGACGCGGAGAAATGCTGAAAATGCCCGTTATAAGTATCTGTCCAGCCGTCATTGGTTATATTTATCAGAAAATCCGCGCCCATTCTTTTATAATCACGGCAGAGCCTGAAGAATATCCCCTCATAGCATATAAGAGCGCCGAAATCGAATCCGTTCAATGTAAAGAGTTCCGGCCTCTTTCCAGGCACAAAATCTGAACCTCCCATACTTGCAGCAAGCTTTTTTACAGGTGAAAGCCATTTTTCATAAGGGAACCACTCGCCGAAAGGGACAAGATTGATCTTCGCGTAAGTCTGGGCAATCCTCCCGTCTCCATGTATCAGCACAGCGTTGTTCTGAGGAAAAAGTCTGAGCCTCCCCCCTTCACCCTTCATAGTCACACCGATCTCACCGGTGAGCACCGGAACACCGATCTCCCTTACAAAACCCAGCAGATGCCTGTCAAAAAGATCATCCTCATTGTTCACCGCTCTAAAGGATAAGGTCTCCAGTGTTGCTGATTCCGACCATATTATAAAATCAGGATTTGAAGGGAGAGCTTCGCGTGTGTACCTCATAAGTTCAGAAAGATAACTATATCTGTTGCCTGACCAGTTGTCCCACGGAGAGATACATGTCTGCACTACAGAGAACTTCATCCCTTCAGCCGAACCTCCTGTGAAAGTGGAAACCCTGTAAAAGCCAGCGCCTGTAACCAGAAGAACCGTCATGACTACTGCGGCAAAAGCTTTACCTCTCCCCCCCGTGAATAATACAGTTAAACTCCTGCCCCCCTCCAAAAAAGACTTAAGCTGAACTGCGGCAGTAAAATTAAACATAACCATAATAAAGTTAATACCAAGTATACCTGTCACAGATGCGGCCTGAATAAAAGGAGTAAAAGGGTATTGCGAATAACCGATGTATGTCCAGGGAAACGCGAGAAACCCGGATGCCTGCACAAAATCACCGATAATCCACATTGAAGGATAAATAATAAAATCAAGAGCCGGAAATCTGCGTGACAGCATCTCAGCAAAAATGATCTTCAGCACAAAGAAAGCTGTGAGGCTTGGAATCAGAAAAAAAAGAATCACTGCATATCCGCCAGGCACTTTCGCACCGAAGTTTCCAATCCAGCCGTATGCGAGAAAATTCCCTGCAAGACCGGCAATAAAAGAATAAAAGAAAACATCTCTCAAACTTTTCCCGCGGTTGAACATAAAAAGCGGCACAAGAGAAAACCACGCGAAGAAGGGGAAAAATTTCAGCAGAATAAAATCATAACTTGGAAAAGAGAGAAACATCAGTATTGCTGTAAGGAGATAATAATGATTCATAAAAAAAATTTTTAACTTTTGCATTATATAACCTGTATCATTTCATATCCAGAATTTTATCTTTCTGGTAAGTTCACTCTTTTTATCGGCACAGGCCCTGAATCCACCGGTCATTATACTGTAGGCATCCGTAAAATCAAGAGTCCCGGTATTGAGAAGATCCGGCTCAATGAGCACTGTGGGCCTGTAATGTTTAAGCATGTTGACTGTATTTGCATATCCCATAATATCAATACTCTGGCTTAAAACTTCAAATATGCTGGGGTATACAGCCTTTTCATTCCTTGCAGAGATCCACTGATCGAGATTTTTCATCCAGCCGTTATGTTTCTTTTCAACTGGAATTGTGACACCCTTCCTTTCATCAATCTCAGGGAGTTCTTCACTGAAAGCAGTGATCCCGATTTTCTCCGCACCTGTCTGCACATACCTTTTTACACGGGAGGTTTTAATCCCCGGATGAAGGTTTACAGCTATCGTGAATCCTGCTCCTGACCGCTTCACAACATCCACAGGGAGAGGATTGGCCACACCTCCATCAACAAGAAATGTGTCATTATAGGCAACAGGGACAAATACGCCAGGTATTGAAACACTGGCACGCAGAGCTTCAAGAACATTTCCTTTACGGAAAACAATCCCCCTCCCTGAATATAAGTCTGTTGCAACAATTGCAAGCGGTATATCAAAATCCTCAATTTTTGCGTCAGCAGGGATGTAACGTTTCATGAATTCAGTAAAATCATTCCCCTTCAGAAGTCCGGATCTTGGCATAGTAAGATCGAACATCGAAAGCAGCTCTTTTTTTGTGAATGACAGCATATCGTGCCTGAATGTTTCAAGTTTACCACAGCAGTACACAGCTCCCACCACTGCTCCTATACTTGAACCGGCAATCATATCAACAGGTATGCCGATACCGGCGAGATACTCAATTACAGAAATATGCGAGAGCCCCTTAGCCCCTCCGCTGCCAAGCGCAAGTCCCACTTTCCTGTTTCTGAAAATGCTTAACGGATTTTTCATTTCTCCTCCGGCAGTGAGTACTGGAACTTAAAAACCTCCCCGTATTGAAATACAGTAATTCATTCATGTACACTTTTTGTGCCCGGTCAAATTATTTTCTCTTTAATTAAAAAATTATTATTAAAATAGGTTGACACATACTCCGCATTTATTTAGGTTGCTTTCAGATCGCGCGGTGGAGCAGCTGGCAGCTCGTTGGGCTCATAACCCAAAGGTCACAGGTTCAAATCCTGTCCGCGCTAATAAAAAATATGGCGGAGTAGCTCAGTAGGTTAGAGCACACGGCTCATATCCGTGGTGTGGGGGGTTCGAGTCCCTCCTCCGCTAAGAACCAAAAAGAGCAATTGACAGATTGCTCTTTTTTTTATTAATCAGTTTCCCGCTCTATTGGCAATTATTAAATTTTGAATCTTCAAAAAATGATTGCGTCTTTAAACCTCATAAGTTATAATATTGTAAATAAAAAATATTCATAAAACTATGGAGGAATAAAATGATCCGTTCATTCGTGAGATTTTTCTCACTTTTTACTATCTGTACTTTTTTATTATCATGCGGTGCTGACACAAAAGAGATGCTGAAAAACCAGATGATGGATACTGCACTAAATACTGCAAAAAATTCATCATCTGATACCTCTTCAAAAAAAGGCGGTTTCTTCGGTGGTGATTCCGGTGATTCTCACTTTTTCGAGGATGATTATATCATTATAGCTAAAGAACCTTATAAATCCGGCTGGATACGTGTTCAGGTTGCGAAGCTTGAAACTCCGGCAACAACCGCAACTAAAGGTGAGGCTAAATTTATGCTTATAGCCGATGGCGACGAGGCATGGACAAAGTATTATTATCACTCCCGCCCGGCAACCGAAGCAGATCTTAAAGTCGGAAAAGTTGTCTTCGCCAGTGAAGCACATCAGGACAGCGACGGTGTTTACCTCGGACCCGAAAATAAATCTGAAACATACGAATCATGGTTCATGTCAAAGATAACCGACATGTCCAACAGGCATAAAGGTTATGTTACAGTTGCAGGAAATTACAAAGTCAATATGAATGCAATAAGAGTGCAGGTTACGAGAAGATAAACATTAAGTTTCAGCAAGAGGTATCAACCCCTTGCTGAAACTGACAATTATTCATCAGATAAACTGACTGCTACTTATATAATCCGTCGATCTCTTTTTTAAACTTATCCATAACTATTCTTCGTTTAACTTTCAGTGTCGGAGTAAGCTCTCCTGAACCTTCAGTAAACTTGTAATCCACAACATAATACTTTTTAATCTGTTCATAGGATTCAAGCTCCCTGTTAACAGCCTGAACCTCCTGCTCTATCAGCTTTTTAAATTCCTCATTTTCAACAAAGTCTTTTCCAATCTTTACACAAACAGGAACAGAAGCCAGGTTATGATCATACTCAACTGCTGATTTGTCAAAGGGTATCCCCTTCTCTTCGAAGTAAGCTATACATGAATCAAAGTTCGGCACCACTATTGCTGATACATATTTCCGTTCGCTGCCGATTGGAACTACCATCTCAATAAAACGGCTCAGGGAGAAGAGGCTTTCAATCCTCTGCGAAGGGACATTTTTCCCTGTATCAAGAACCATGAGCCCCTTCTTGCGATCAACAATTTTGATGTAACTATCCGCAAGAACTTCGACAATATCGCCGCTTTTGTAGTAGCCGTCTTCGGTAAAGGCATCTTTAGTTGCTTTCGGGTTATTCCAGTACCCGCTGAAGAGGCAGTCACCTTTAATCAGAAGTTCACCGTCCTCATCCACTTTAAGCTGGATTGCTGTTGTTGAACATTTGCCGATTGAACCGGGTAGTATTTTATCAAGCCTGTTTACAGTGACTTCATTCCATGTTTCTGTTGCGCCATAACCTTCAGTTATTCTTATCCCCATCGCGAGGAACGTCTTGCAAAGGTCAGCATTAAGGCTCCCCGCTGCTGAAAAGGCAAATCTGAATCTGCCGCCGAATGCCTCCCTGACTTTACTGAAGATAATTTTATCAAATAGTTTAAATTTAAATTTAAGCCATGGATTGACTCCATGAGTCAGATCAATACCTTCAGTCATATCGATAAAGCCGTCTTTATCGGCACGTTTTTCAACAACCGCGATGCCGGTTCTGATCGCTGCATCAAAGATCTTTTTCTTTACGGGTGATTTTGCAGCCTGGTCTCTCATTGCCATAAATATTCTTTCATAAATCCTGGGAACAGACATGAAAATTGTCGGCTTGAAAAGCTTCAGATCCTCAACCAGTGTCTTGGGAGATGAATAGGCATTCGGAGTCAGAGAAAGCATTGACGCGCCATGTCCGCACTCTCTTTCGTAGGTGTGAGACATGGGGAGGAAAGAGATAAACATATCTCCATTATCGCCGCTGGCATAATTGACAACAATACAATCTCTTACTACTGCTGACGCCCAGCTGAAATGAGTATGCACCGCTCCTTTAGGATTACCGGTTGTTCCGGAAGTGTAGACTATGGTCATGTAATCTTTGAAGTCTACAGATCTCCATCTATCCTCAAAAATCATTTTATCTTTTGAATGAAAAGCAATACCCTGTTTCCTAACCCGCGAAAAATCTGTAACACGCCTGTCTTTATCATCATATTTGTCTTTCATTACAACAATATGCTTAACCTTTATCTTTTTATTAGAAGGTTTGCATACGCTCTTTATCTTCTCAAGGATCTCTGTGTTCTCAACAAACATCACTGTTGTGCCTGAATCTTCGAGAATAAACTCAAGCTCCTTTTCAGATAGAGTCGGATAGATACAGACTGTTATTCCTCCGGCGCAGAGTATTGAGTAATCACTCCACATCCACTGAGGTGCAGTGTTGCACATTACGGCAGCCCTGTCCCCTTTTTTAAAGCCGAGACTCATTAGACCGCAGGAGAGTTCCTTTACTATTCTGTAGACTTCAGAATATGTGAGTTTCTGAACTTCCCCCCTCTCATCCTTAAACAACTGGCAGGTATGATCACCGAACTTAGTGGCGTTCCTGTGGATCAATGCCGGCGCAGTCAACTGCTCAATATACCATTTTCTATCTGTCATAAAAAATGACCTCCGGGAGTATTATATATTTATATTTTTAAAAAACCGGGATTAAAGCCAGTATTTCCTGAACTCTTCAGCAACCATTTCGGGCTTCATTGTAGACATAGGTTCATTATGAAGCATCTTCATGTAATTTATTTCGCACGTATCAAGGGGCGGCACAGTTGTTCTGGGACAGAGCCTCATGTGAGGAATAAAATGCATATTCCCGAGGAGAAAGAACAGGGACATGTTATAGCTGATTATTCTTTTACTGCTTATAAACTTAATACTTTTGCAGATGCCGTTCACAAGCTCATCAAGCCGTGCACCGCTGAGATCAGAAGGTTTAAAATATTCATGCGAGATCGCCATAACATCAAAGACCCCTTCAGGCGCAAAAGCAAGCATCCATGAAAAAAATTCCTTCCGGGAAAGAAACCTTTCATTAAGTCTCTGCTCCTCAGAAACAAGTCTGACAAAAAGGTCCCCCCCTTTTACAGCAATATTTTTCACAACATCAGAGTAGTAATTAGTAGGAATAGATGAAGCTGTTATCTGCAGATGCGGATGCAGAATGGAACTCCCCGCATCAGGGAGATAGTTCCAATTAATCGACTGGTACACAGCTTCAGGCTGTCCGCTGCTTACATCAGCAAGAAATTCAATACAGCAGGAAATTGCATCTTTAATAATCTTCTCTGTCAGTTCATCTATGGGCACAAAATGTTTCTCTGTCATTACAGTGACAGCTCCATTCTCATCATAGGGGAAGGCATTGGGGAAACATACCGCCTCCCCCACCCTGTATCTGTCACTTCCGAAAAGAGCGGGATTAAACTTAGGTGTTATTTTAGGTATATTATCAGGGCAGAAGGGGCAGAAGCCCGGGTCTTTCTTTTTAAGGTATTCATAATCAGGCTCAGGTAGTTCCCTGAGAGNNAAAGAAAAGTATCCTGGAGTTTCTGCCGGTGAGGGGATCGGTGCGGACCTCACACTCCCGCCCACCCTCCTGAAAGCCGTTCAGCGGATCGAGAAAAGTCGCCTTTTTCAAAACCTTTTCGAAATTCATCATCTCCTCCACAAATCATTTAGAGAAATCAGACCGTCTGCAAGGTATGTGAACAGTATCAGAAAAAATGGATATGTTTGCAAGAAATATTCGAAACACTATACCTTTTTGCGAAAATTGTTCCGGGAATGTTCCGAAAATTATATTCACTGAAATTTTTATTCTGAATCATTGAACTATAACAGTTAACGATTGAATTTGTATCTGGTATATGTCATTTCGAAGAAGCGACAGCGACTGAGAAATCTATTTTCTGCCATAATTTGAGATTAGCTTTCAGCTCTACTGCGGTCGTCTCACATGCGTTCGAAATGACAATGGGTAATTTATTCGTTATTTTTAATTGGTATATTTGACGGAGATTTTTAAATTGGAAGAAATAGTATCTACTCTAATATCAAATAAACTTTACCTTGTAGGAGCTGCATTGATTGTTGCAATAATCATCTATGCACTCCTTAAAAAGATTATCAAGCTCATGGTAATCATTTTAATTGCGGCTGCTATTTATATTGCAGTGGTGCACCATAGCGGCGGGAAACTCCCTGAAAAACTTGAACAGATTAAAAACAATGAATTAAACGGATCAGGCGGGATCAAAGAATTAAAAGAGAATATAATTCACACGATTATAAACACAAGCACAGGTCAATCGAGTTCCTCTTCATCTGAGAAGAGATAGAAATCGCATTTATCAATTATTGTTGTTTCATCTTCAGTGATCTCTGTAATGACAATCCTGTAATCACCCGGTTCAAAATCTTTAATTGTTCCGTAGACCAACCTCTTCATTTCGTCGATATAATCGGGCATGGAAATAATATCTACCCAGCCCAGTTCATTTTTCATTATGATAACGCCGAGTTTAGTCTTCTTTGCCGGAGCAGAACTGAATTTATAAACCCATTTTATCTCATCAGAGACATTAAACTCAAGACGCTCCTGCCTTATCTTATATGATTTATCAGTAGGGGTCTGAAATGCGAATTCCCCCCTGATTTTCCCGCATGCAAGGGGGATTAAAAGTGAAAGTATTATGAGGGGGGGGAGTCTTCTCATTTTTGCAATCACTCAACCTTATACTGATCCCTGTCCAGTTCGATCACTTTTCCTTTTTTGCCGTCATTCCTGTTTGACTTTTTCTTCTGCATATCTTCAAATTTCCGGCCCAGATCGCCTGAAGTGCGCCCAAGCTGAAAGATCAGTTTAAGGATACTCCAGACCATAAAACCTATTATAAAAAAAACAAATATACCTAATAATCTTAAAATCATCTCATTCTCCGGATGCAGGAGATATCTTTTCCCGCGTTATTAATACTTTAATCGTTTCAGGCATAACAGATAGAACTCCATCTTCATCTGAAACTCCGTTTTTAATATGAACTACTGCCTCTTTTTCATACCGCCCGTTTACTGCAATGTCATTACTCATAACAGGAATCTCGGAGGCATCAATATATGCTGTCAGTTCAAGGGATTCAACAGTCCTGTTCTGTGTCAGGATTACATTCACACTCACCTTATCAGTAACAGTGTCATAGACAAATCCCTTTACCCTGTTTTTGACCAGAACAGGGAGTTCCACTGACGCCGTATCAGAGAAAGGAATCAGCGGTACAGTAACTTCCACCTCTGATATGCTGTAGTCAATCTCATCTTCATTAATCTTTTCAAGCTTNNTTTCTGAAGATTTTTTTCTCAACAAAAAGTTTTACTTCATCGGGATTTACATTTATTTCAAGCTCTTCAGGGATATCGGTTCTTTCAACCTGAATTTTAAAAGAACTGAACTCCCCGACCCTGGCAGATGAAAGGTCAATAAAAACCTTTATATTCTTTGAATTGACGTTTTTCAGATCATCTTTACGCCCCGTGACCCTCACCATTACATACTTGTTGGAAAGACGGGAAACAGTAAGAGTCTGGTCCAGGTTTTTATAGGCCAGCGGAACCTTGAATTTAACATCGCCGCTTTCAGAACTGGTCAGGTATCCCCATAGAATTACCGCAAGGATAATACTGACAAGTTTAGGAATGAAATTTTTTTTCTCGGCCCAGGCCTTCATACTTTCAGCATTCGGTTTCATCTATATATTATAAGTCTCCTCATAGGCTGTCTTGGGATTCATAAAGAACAGAATCATATTTTTGAGATCACTGTTTTTTATCCCGGAGAGGAGCTTTCCGTTTACCATTATGGATATCTCCCCCCTCTCTTCTGAAGTCACAATAACAAGTGCATCGGTATCCTCAGCGATACCGAGGCCAGCCCTGTGCCTTGCGCCATGCTGCTTCTGAATCTGCTTTGAATCGCTAAGGGGGAGATAACAGGCAGCTCCGGCAATTCTCCCCTCCTGAATTATAAGAGCGCCGTCATGCAGAGGTGTAAGCGGGAAAAATATGGTCCGTATCAGCTCTTCGGAGATCCCTGAATCCACAACAACACCGGATTCAACAAAACTTCTGAGCCCTGTATTTCTCTCAATAACTATGAGGGAGCCCACCTTCTCCGCAGCCATGGCAAAAACAGCATTAACAAGTTCATCAAGCTGAAAAGATTCTTTCACAGAATCATTAACCAGCCAGTTCTTCTGTCCGAACCGTGTGATAAGTCTCCTCAGTTCAGGCTGGAATAGAATTATAACAGTTATAACGAGATAAGAGGTGATATTTTTAATGAGCCAGCTCAGCGTTTCAAGTTTAAGCAGGCCTGATATTACCGCAACAATGAAAATAACTATAACTCCCTTAAGGAGCTGGATAGCTTTTGTATTTAAAAGAAAATTATATGACCAGTAGAAAATATAGGCGACAATAAGTATATCAACCACGTTCCTGAAGTAATCCCAGAAAGAGGCGCTCATGTTAAAGATGTTTGTAAAAAGATGTTCCATCTAATCCGCCCGGAATTTTCTTAAAAAATCTATACTCTCCATAGCAAGCCTGTGAGCTTTAACGTCGTGAACCCTTATAATATCAGCCCCGTTCAGAACAGCAGCCGCATTAAGTGCAATTGTAGCAGGGAGTCTGTCTTCATCCTTTTCATAGAGTTTCCCAATCAGAGATTTTCTCGAAAGACCCACAAGCAGGGGAAATCCTGTTTGAGTAAACCTGGCGAGTTTATTAATAATAATATAGTTCTGTTCAAGGCTTTTACCAAAACCGATCCCGGGATCTATTATTATTTTATTCCGCCCGACTCCTTTATTGCATGCATATTCAGCATTCCCCGTCAAAAAATCAAGAATATCTTTTATAAGATCGTCATAATCTGTATTATTCTGCATATCACGCGGAATCCCTTTAATATGGGATATCACAAGAGCTGTATCTTTTTCAGCAGCCACTTCAATTATCCCCGGATCAAAAGTAAGTCCGCTTATATCATTAATTATCGAAGCTCCTGCTGAAACAGCAGCCCTGGCAACCCCGGATTTTGTCGTATCAATAGAAATCGAAGCCGGAATCTCCCTGCGAATCATCTCTATAACTGGACAGACCCTGTCGATCTCCTCAGCTTCGCTAACAGGGAGAGAGCCGGGCCTGGTGGATTCCCCCCCTATATCAATAATATCAGCCCCTTCATTGTACATCTCAACAGCATGTGTTAGAGCGCTTTCAAGTGATGAATATCTCCCCCCGTCATATAATGAATCGGGAGTGACATTCAGTATCCCCATAATTCTGGTTTTAGTCACATCTCTCATCAGAAAAGCACCGCCGCAGAGACTGTATTATTATATCCGTAATCTATTCTGTCAAAATTAAGAGCATACGAAATTTCCAGACCAGGCATCTTAAGAGTAATACCGGTTGAAAAATATCCGTCACACAGCCCGGCGCTGAGCATCATATACCTGTTAAGATCAAATTCCACTCCGACTCCATATTGAAAACCTGATTGTTCAAGTTTTCTTGATCCGCTGAAAGCCACTCTGACACCTGCATCGGAAACAAGAGCAGCGCCGATCTTTATCTGCGGCATAAAAAAATCGTACTCATCTTCTGAATATTCTTTTTTTTCAGGTTTAAGAAAACCGCCGGCATCTCTCACCATGATCCCCATTTTCAGAAAGGGGAGAAGAAATATCTGTGCGCCAACATCTGACCCGCATCCATAGTAGGTGTATTCTCCGATGCTTTCATAATAAGCTTTGAAAGTCACGCCAAAAGAAATGATATTCCATGGAATCGAATACGAAAGAAAACCGGCTGATCCTGTGTATCGCTCCTTTCCTGTTAGAGTCCCTGATTCATCTCTTGTTTCAATTTCACCTGAAGTTATTGAATAAAAACCTGCTCCAACTACACCTTTGAAAGCATTGAACGCAATACCGGCAAATCCTGCATCCCGCTCTATATCAAGAGCTGTGTATGAAATACCTATATTCAGAAACAGAGACTCATAATTTTCATCTGAGAAGTTCAGGAGGTCTTCGTCAGTAATGTCGTCAATATTACCGCTTTTTGCCTTTTCGCGGATCTGGGCTTCGGTAAGCTTATTTCTCCCCTTTAGTTCACTGAGCCCAGCAGGGTTCCAGTATACAGCAAATACATCATCAGCAAGCACTTCCCCTGTCATACCCGCAGCAGTGTACCTTGCCCCGGCCCAGCCTCCGCGCGTGTATGAACCGCGGCTTCCGGCATTCTCCGCGTAAGCAACGATCGTTGAAGTCAATAATATAAGAACTGCTGTTAACTTTATGCAGAGTTTTCCCATTATCTTTCCTGTCAGTAATTTACAAGTATCCGTATAGTCTTTCTGCCGTATTCATTGTCATTTTCAGCCACAACTTTTATAATATACATACCCGGCTTAACATAACGGCCTGAGTGATTCCTTCCGTTCCAGTAAACAGGAAACTGGCTGCCGGTTCTTTTAGCGACAAAATCGCCATTGATATCGAATATCTCAATTTTAATATTATNNTTATAACCTGCCAGAATCACTGACGGTTCACCTACAGAAATCTTCTGATGTTTTTTGGGATTAAAGGGTACGGGATATGCAGCAATTTTATCCATATCTATGGCGAAGAGTGTATTGCTGATAAAAATAATTAGAAGAGCAGTTAATAACCTGATTTTCATGTTTACTCACCGGCTTAAGTTTAAAAAGAGATAATTACTAATAGATTACTCTTTCAGATCCTGACGGTCAACTACTATTCAATTATGAAGTTAAAATAAAAAGGGCTGCCCTGACAGACAGCCCTTGTAATATATTAAATTCTGTAAAAAACTATTTTTTAAGGAAAGTGTACTGATAAACCATATGGTCATCATATGTTTTATTGAGTATACCAACAACGTCTTCAACAAATACAAGTTCTTCATTTGTAGGAATCATGAAAACCTTGATTTTAGAAGCTGGCGTAGAAATGAGAGTTTCGCCATGCTTTGATCTTGTTCCGAGGTTTTTAGCCTTGTCGATTTCGATTCCGAGACAATCGAGTCCCTCAAGAACTTTCTGTCTGATGTCACCTGCGTTTTCACCAACACCGGCTGTAAACACGATAGCGTCAACATGACCGAGAGCAGCTGCGTAAGAACCGAGGATCTTTCTCAGTTTGTAGCACTCCATATCAACTGCAAGCTGACATTTTTTGTCACCTGTTTCAGCATTCTGGAGGATGTCCCTTCTGTCTGTGTACTGGCCTGTTATACCAAGGAGACCGGATTTTTTATTGAGCAGTGTATCCATCTCTTTCGGTCCTACGCCGAGTTCATTCTGCATAAACATAGGGATAGCAGGGTCTATATCACCGCATCTTGTTCCCATGATTGCGCCTTCAAGAGGTGTAAGTCCCATTGATGTATCAACACTGATTCCACCTTTGATTGCAGTACATGAAACACCGTTTCCGATATGCATTGTGATGATGTTGCAGTCTTTTGCAGATTTGCCGAGAAGATCAGCAGCTCTTTTAGAAACATAAAGGTGGCTTGTTCCGTGGAAACCATATCTCCTTACTGCAAACTTATCATACCACTCATGAGGAACAGGGTACATATAAGCGTAAGCAGGCATTGTCTGATGGAAAGCTGTGTCAAAAATAGCGACCTGAGGGCATCCGGGAAGAGCTTCGATAGCTGCTTCGATACCGATAAGGTTTGCCGGGTTATGAAGAGGTGCGAGATGAGATACATCTTTAATTGCTGAAATTACTTTGTCATTGATGAGAACACTGTGGTTGAATTTTTCCCCGCCGTGAACAACCCTGTGACCAACAGCTGAAATTTCTTTCATGCCGGATATAACAGCGCCTTCTCCCTTAACAAGGGCGTCAAGAACGAGCATGATACCGACTTTGTGATCCGGAATTGAAGTTTCGGTTTTAATTTCTTTGTCTTTTGCGGGGACTTCATGTTTGATGAATGACCCTTCAATACCGATCCTTTCTACGATACCTACAGCGACAACTTCCTTCTTTTCCCAGTCAAAAAGCTGGTATTTCAAAGAAGAGCTTCCGCAATTTAAAGCTAGAATTTTCATTAGATCGCTCCTTTTGATGAATATTACCAAAATTATAAATATCAGGATACATAGCACCCTGAGATTGTCCGTTAGAATGATGTTTTTCAGTTGAGACCGGCAATTTCTGTATCTGTATTACAAATTAACATTTTGTAAAAAATAACTGTAAAATTAGCAAGAATAAAAAGTATGTGCGGAGAAAAATTTATCAGTCCAGCTCATTATGTGCAGATTTTACGATTTCCTGAATATCTGCTTTTTCAATCTTTCTGACCGGCAAGTCACATTCATAGCCTCTTTTAAGGTAAACAAGGAATTCAATATTACCCGCAGGGCCCTTTATGGGAGAGTAAGTTAGTCCGCACGGGATAAAGCCTGTTTCATATATCCCTGCAATAACCCTGGACAGTATTTCCACATGGTTCTCGGCGCTCCTGACAACACCCTTTTTCTGCTGAGAACTCTCAGCTTCAAACTGAGGTTTCAGGAGTATAAGCCCTTCTATCTTATTAAATATAGCAGCTACAGAGGGGAGAATCTTAAGTATTGATATAAAGGAAAGATCCGCAGTAAAAAAATCTATTCTTTCGCTGAACATTGACTCAGTTATATCCCTTGCATGGATCTTTTCCATTACAACAACTCTGCTGTCAGTACGGAGTGAATAATCAAGCTGATTATAACCGACATCAACAGCATAAACTTTCAATGCGCCGTTTTTCAGCATACAGTCGGTAAACCCGCCGGTTGAAGCGCCAAGATCAAGCGTTGTTTTCCCCGCAAGGTTTATGTTGAAAAAATCCAGGGCTTTTTTAAGTTTATCCCCGCCACGGCTGACAAAAAGCCCTCCAGGCCGCTCAACAGTGATGTTCTCATCGCCATTAATTTTCTTTGACGGGTCCCGGAAAGTCTCACCGTTAACCCTGACCCAGCCTGCTATAATCTCACGCCGCCCCTTCTCCCTTGACTGAGAGAGGCCCTTTTCAGCAAGGAATGCATCGAGCCTTATCTTTTTCATTTCAGCAAAATACTCCCTCTTAACTTCTCTCTTACAGGTTAAATCTATTCCCCGATGTCAAGAAGTTCAAACCCTGAAGAATTATTTTTTACAATAAACAGTTAATTTCTCTAATTGACCGGTACAGAGTAAAATAGCATAAAATATTAAAAATCGTTTTAAAAATCCGGGGAATAAGTATATTTAATTACATTCTTTTAAAATTTGAGTCATTATTTTTACCG
>DINC01000259.1:0-175 GCA_002425885.1 Spirochaetia bacterium UBA5550
TTAAGGTGAATGAAGTTCCCTTTGTCTTGCAAATAAGCATTAGTACAGGTCAAGAAGATGTTAATACAAGTTTAATTAAATCAATTTTTGACGTGAATCTTAATGAGAATATGAAAACACCAATATTTCATTATAGATTTTGGAAAAATTATACAAGTGATGAGTTTTAATCTCA
>DINC01000259.1:207-9843 GCA_002425885.1 Spirochaetia bacterium UBA5550
CATATAGCATAATGGCTAAGCAGCCCGACGTCGCCGGGGATACGGCAATTTTCTGACACAAAAGATCGGCGATGTGCGCTCGCCCTGAGCCTGTCGAAGGGTTAGCGAACGGGCTGCGACAATTATGCGGTGTGCGGATGCGGGGAACGGATTTTTGATACATTAAGTTTATTCGGTGGTAAAGTTAGAGTTTTCAACATTTTTAGGGTGTGGGCAGATTTAAAAAAGTTCTTTCAGTTCATCAATGGAGATGCCGACTTTTTTTATAATATTATTCAGAGTGCCTTTTTTTATTTCTTTGTGATTGGGGATAATGACAGAAATATTCCTCTCCAGGTTATGCATGAATATATGGCTTCCTCTCTGATGGTCTACAACAAAACCAATTCTTCTGAGGGCCTTGATTAATTGACTGCCTGAGAATGTTTTGCTCAAAGGCAGACCTCAACCTCTTTCATGATGGCTTTTGGTGCTGATTTTATCTGATTAACCTTTTCAAGGCCTTCAAGATAGCAAAGGATTGCTTCCCTGGCATTTTCCAATGCTTCTTTTTCAGTTTCGCCCTGAGTGCAGCATCCATCAAGAGCGGGAACAGTGACATTAAAGCCCCCTTCTTCCGCTGGTTCGAGTATTATATTAAATTTCATGGAGTACCTCTTTCTCCTATAATAAAAAATTCTCAGCTTGCATTAAACATGAGGCCTTTAACTTTATACCCCGGTTTTTCTATCTAAGCCGGATCTATCTGTTTCCATCCCCTTCTCTTGCGGAGATTCTTAATTCTGTGTAAAAGTGGCAGTTCCTGTGCATTCATATTCATAATATTTTGTTTTTATCGGGAAAAATCAATAAAAAAACAGTTAAGCCTTTTAAATGTTCTGTTCAAAAAATTTTAAAACAAATGAACTGATACCGCAATGATGCTAACAGGGCTATTCTGAATAAACCGGTTCCTTAATCTAAATCGGATATTTCCGGTAATTCAGGCAGGCACAGAATTATATGGAGCCGTTAGAAAGACTATCTGAGTTCAATGTTCATTCGCTTAAACAGATTTTTTTATGTCATCAATATTTATAAGCTTCATTATATTTCTGAAAAACATCTTTTCTTTCTGTTCTGTTGTAAGGGTTGGGGAATTTTGTATTAAATCCACATATTTTTTCTGACTGCACCAAGGTGAATCAGTTCCGAACAGAAAGAAATCCTCATTCTGTCTGTACAGTTCCCTGGCGGATTCACTTGCCTGCATCTTCTCAAGCACATAAGCTATGTCAAAATAGCATCCCCTGCCGCCGAGCAGATCCATTACCTTCTGCCATTCATCCATCCCCCCTGCATGAGCCAGCACTATTTTTGAACCGCTGAAAGCACTTAAAAGGTTTGAAAAGCGTTCAACAGAAGTAAAATCACATTCGGGGAGACTGGGATCAAAACCGGAGTGAAAATGTATTACCATGTCATTATTGAGAACCTCCTGGTAAAGCATAAAGGCCTCTCTGGAATCCGCCGGGAAATTCTGGTAACCCGGATGGAATTTGATCCCCTGAATACCTTCCATTTTCATCTCTTTAATTGTTTCTCTGTAATCGTGATCAAGGGGGTGTACAGAACCGAAAAAGATCATCCTCTTTGAACGTAAAGCTGTTTTCCTGATCCATTGCAGTATGCTGTTTCCGTGTCCCATACCTGTTGCCACAGACAGAATTATTGAATAGTTTATCCCCGCCTCATCCATTGAATTCAGCAGCCCGTTGAATGTTCCGTCTGTATAGCTCTCCACGGTACCTCTACCGTTTTCAATGACAGTTGCTATCGCCCTGGCTGCTACCGAATCGGGGTATATGTGCGCGTGGGCGTCTATTATCATAATCTCTTTTTCCTTTATATTAATCTGAGCAGCCATTCAAATCCGTACCGGAACTCTATCTTTCTCCAGAAATAAACCGCAACAAATATAAAGAGTAAAACTGCAATCTGAAGCATAACTGTAGCCGGTTCCGAAAATGTCTGCCAGAGCCCTGACTTCACCATAAAATTTCTGATTATAATAATGTGAAGGATAAAAACAGTGAGTGAAACCCTCCCTGTAAGTATCAGTATATTTCCTGATGGTATTTTGAATTTCATACCTGCCAGTAGAACCAGGTAAACACAAATGAGTGATACTGATGAAAGAGTCAGAAATTGAATCGGGTACGCAGGGTACATGTATAGGTTAATTAACAGCAGCCGTGCTCCGAATGTGTTTTTCAGAAAACCGAAGTCCCCCTGTTTTATCAGATAAAGCAGTATAGCCGCAGCAAAAAATCCTGCGACAGCCTTTAGAATACTGATATATGCTTTATCTGCGATCCATCGCCCTGAAATAAAACCTGTAATAAAAAGTGCAATCCATGGAAGAAGAGGAAAATGTCCCTCAAAAAAAACAAGCCTGCAAACCCCTGTTATGCTGTTGATGCCACGCATGTCATCATTATCAAGATACCGGGGAGTGTTAAATGCATTGAGAAAAAAAACTGATAGAAACAGTATAACACCGGAGATAGTTAATAGAACAGCCGGATTAAACCTGCGGAAAACAGGAGATAGGATCATACCGGAGCCTATGAGATGCAGAACATACCACGACACTGGTGAAAACCATGCCGGAGTAAGTATATTCAGCAGGTATCCGTAAAATATAATCATAAGTCCGCGCAGTATAAGCTGTTTACCGGATTTCCCCCCTTCAATAGATAAAGCCGCGCCAATACCCGCAAGCAGGATAAAGAGCGGCGCAGCAAGACCGCCAAGTCCATTGATTATAACCATAACAGGATATTCCCCGATAAGAGATCCCATGTCTCCCCCTGCATTCCAGAACCAGTACCCTGTATGCTGCTGCACCATTAGAATCACCGCTATTCCGCGCAAAAGATCAATTGAATAAATGCGGGTCATTTTTTTAATATTCATATCATTCCGAGGTTTTTTTCTATAAGCATTTCGAACCTGTTCTTTTCTGAAAAAGCAAAAGATGTGTAGAGGCTGTACATCCTTATCTCTGTATTCTCAAGATTCACAGATGACGGATAGAATACATAACCCTCAATGCTTTCCATAAGGGTGGAGATCTCTTTACTCACACTTTCAATTTCTGAGCGGCTGAATAACTCCGAAAATCCGCCGTCAGGGAGAGTGAACCTGTACCCCACTTCACCATTATCAAGAAGGTGCAGAGAGAGTGTCACAGGGAAGTTTTTCTCTTTCTGCAGTTTAAGCAGGGCATCGTTCTGATAGTCGTGTTCTTTAATTATGCTTTTACCCGGAGAGTCTGATTCAATTTTATATACCTTAATTATTCCGCCGCTCTTTGCCAGTTCCGATTCGGGATTGGAGGATACTACATGTTCGATAACGCTTTCAGCGTATGATATGAGGCTTGAAAGATATTGATTACGGTATTCGCTTTTTTTCCGGAGCATTATAAGCGCCCCTCTTTCATTAAGAACAAAGAATCTGGAATATTTTTTCCCGTCCTCAATAAAAATCTTTATCGAATCATCAGAGTCATAAGACAGAATTTTTGAAAGATAATCCAGCTCCGGTATTTTATCATCAGCGGCATTTCTGTTGATAATACCCCTGTTGTATGATATTGAATAGAGCATCTGCGCTTCAGAGTTGTATTGTGTGAAAGAAACAGCGTGGCCTCCATCCTGTTTAACAGTGTTTGAAAAAACCGTGAGCCTGTTTGCAGTCATAGTGATGAAGCGCTGCTTTACCGGTGATTTATTTACAGTAAAAAACTGAAGCATTGTAGCCAGGGAGGATTTAAGAGCATTAAATTCCTTTGACCCGCTGTATGGTTCTGATGAAGTTATGTGCAGAGCGTTGATGCTGTCCATGCCTGATATCAGGACTCCGTTTATAATACGGGACGAAATTGCAGCAAGCGCATTGGGATTGGTGAAAGTTTCAAAGCGTGTTTCACCCCAGCTGTTATGATACAGGAATACTATATCATCAATTCTCTTAGAATATTTTGTAAACGGATTTATTATTATGTAGCTCATCACCGGGAACGGGTCACGTAAAAAATAACTGTTCTGCAGATTAAGGCTTTTGATCGAGAACTGTTCAGACAGCTCGGCAATAAGTTCCCTTATATAGTTTGTATCGAGGTTATAAAAGCCCTGTTCTATGTCGAGCCTTGAATAATCCTTATGATAAAGGCCATTGAGACTTATCCAAACTATAAGGGATATAAGATGAGGGCTTTTCCTGATGAGAATTTTTGTAGCTTTTCCCCCTGTTATAACCCGCTTGCTGAAGTACCATGATTCATTCCCCTTAATGTCACGTATGTAATCCAGTGACAGCAGTTTTTCAGGCGGATATTTTTTAAAGTTCAGGGTATTGTCTATTTTGTATTCTTCAGGATTAAAGTGTGAATATATTTTTCTGTTGATGGCGAGCAGTGTTTCCCTGTTGATCGCACCTGCGTCTATCTCATTCCCCAGGACGTTAAGTATATTTTTGTATCCGCGCAGAATAATCTTCTTGGTATTGTTCATCATCCTGTTGGTTGATTCAATATCCCAGTTTTCAAAATTGTCAACGCGTTCTATGATTCCGTCATCCCACCCCCATTGTCTGGCGTAATTCTGCATCACATCACGGATTTCGTCTGTACCGGTTTTTTTATCACCGGCTGAAAGCCTGGGGTTTACTTTTAAATAAAAAGATGTTTTAATAATATTAAGTGCAGTCATATCATCAATATGCTGTTTATAGTAACTGTAAACATTATCGAACATTATGCAGTACGCGTCTACGCTGAACCTGTCGGTTTTACCCTCATGCACATTTTTTTTAAGCTGGTTGCTGACAAAGGGATTTTTTTTATCATCATGAATATAGCGTTCGAGGAGGCCCAGTTTAATAATCGATTTAAACGGATTACCAAGTGATTTGATAATCTGAAACAGGGCGGAGATCAGGAAGTCCCCCCGGTTTAGCCCGGCAATATTTCCCAGGTCAACGAATTTATTCGCATGAGAAGTTTTTAAAACAGAGGAAAACATCCGGTCGTAAAGCTCGTCCGAACAGTCAGCAGGCACCACCCACCAGAATGGTGTTGTGTCGTTGATAATTATGGAACTGCGGTAGAACTCCTCTTTAAGCATCTGCCCCAGCGCTGTGCCTGACATGCCGTACTCTTCATCCTCATCAAAGACATTCTGTTTGATCTCATCGATATCATTAAGGAAAAAATGTATCTCCTTCCTCCGTGTTTCCATTGCCCATTGTTCGATAAGTGAGCATTTACGCCTCAGCTGGATTATATCTTCATCTTCCATTTCACTGAATTTTCCGCATATCCAGAAATCCAGATCGGAGTCAGGGGTAAATGCTATTGTGCCCGCGCTTCCGATTAATGCAAACAGCAGTATAACCGGTTCAGCCGTTATCCTTGGCGGAGAGTATGAAGGGTTTGTTATCCGTATATGCGACAATAGAGATGCGGGCGTAGTGTATCCCGCTATCCCATGAGGGACTTTGATCTCCTTAACATACCCGGGAAACTCCGGCTGGTTTACCGTGAACAGGAAAGGGATGTAATTGAAAAAATTGACCAGCTCTGTGCTGCCCAGAGATGAATGGAGAGAACTTATCTTCGCATTGTTGTATGCTGCAAACTTTGATTTTTTTTCAAGGACCTGTTCAATAATCTCATCCTGTTTTAAGTCCGTCATTATGCCCGCTCCGTCTTAATATTGTCATTATTTTGTGGGACATTTCATGTGGCATTATTCCGGCTGGAGATTGTGTATTTCCCGTCCGGGTTGCGGTCATAGACATTTGATACATATTCATTATATGTTTTTATGAGATCCAGAACTATTGGTCTTTTAAGTGTCTCCATTCTGCTGTTTTTAAGGATCCTCACCTTCGGATTAAGAGGATAGAGGCGGTTCATCTCTTCAATAATCCCGATCTCCCCTGTACTTATTCTTACAAGGTCTCCGGGTTTCAGAAAGGATTCCCCTTTATTAATAATAAACCCCAGGGCCCTGAGGAAATCCCTGATATCAGCAGGTATAAAGCTGTACTTTGTTTTATACTGTGCCTGTATCATGTTCACCATGAGCCTCATCGCGCCTCCCGGTGTTACACCGGTCTCACCGGGCTTAGGCATTGTAAGTATAACAAAAACATCAATAAGGCCAAGCAGCCTTACTTCTCTCGGGACATTGTTCTGGTACATGTCGAGATCAAACCCGTAAGGGTAGCCCTCGCCATCGCCGCGTTCATGATGCAGAAGTATAATCCTTTTTTCAATTTCGTGTAGGCGCGGATTTTTCTCAACAAATTTGTATCCCACATGAGTGTGGCTCTTTATAATATCAAACTCGCTGTCGTTCAGCTGCGCTTTGTGGAGAATATCTTTTGATACTGATGAATATCCTATGTCATGAAATAGTCCCCCGACTCCCATTGCAGATTTAATATCAGGTTTGAAATCGAGCCGTGAGCCTAATATCGACGCAAGTATTGCCACATTCATTGAATGCTGGTAGTAATAGTCATCCATATCTTTCAGTTTAGCAACAACATCAAAAACTCCGTCGCTGTTTTTCTCTGTGTCGGAAATTATTTTATCCACAAGAGTCCTGGACTTATCAATTGTCCCTCTGCTTATTGAATCCCCGGGGGAGGTTGCGAAGGTATTCCTGATCTCTTCAAAAAGATTCTTTGTGTGGAGGTATGTTTCGTTTCTCAGTTCATCTGACAGTATGCTTTTCTGCGCCGGTGCAGATTCAGCAGACGCTGTTTTTGACGGATCAAAATAGAGATATTGAACCCCTGTGGATTTCAGGTGATTAATAACTCCCTGTGATATTGGTGTGTGAGCCTGTAAAATCAGGTTCCCTTCGCTGTCAAAGAGATCCATTGAGAACCTGTGTCCGGGATTAACGACTTTTACTTCTATCAGGTTATCTTTTATTTTATCATTATTATCTGAAGAATTCATTCTGTTTTCCATGAATAGTTATACAATATGTATAATAAATTGTTACTGAATCGTTGCAGATATATGTATTCTGTCAAGAATGATACCTGCGTTAAATATGTATGCATTTATGATCCTGAATATACTTTTTCTACTTGATTCTTTTATATTATCGGCAGTTACTATATTTACGGAAAAGCGGATTTTAAATTTGTTTNNTCCTGCATTTATATTAAATACTGTAATATTCGGGAAAGCGGAATAATGAGTGATAAAATAAAAGATTTCGACAACGGAGCAAGATTCTGGGATGAAAATCCCGGCAGGGTAAAAATGGCCCGCAGCGTAGCTGACACAATAAAAGCAGATGTCGTAATAAAAGAGGAGATGGAAGTCCTCGATTTCGGCTGCGGAACCGGGTTAATTACGCTGCAGTTCCAGCCGCTTGTTAAAATGATTACCGGGGCGGATTCATCCCAGGGGATGCTCGACATACTGGCCTCCAAGATCGAAAACCTGGAACTGAAGAATGTCCGTATAGTATACATGGAAAACGGCAACTTTGAAAGACTCAAAGGTAAGTATGATCTTATAGTAAGCAGCATGACTCTCCATCATATAAAAGATACAGCTCCGCTTATCATAAAGTTTAATGAAATTCTCAAACCGGGCGGAATGCTCTGCATCGCTGATCTTGATCCTGATGACGGGCTTTTTCATTCTGATAACACAGGGGTATTTCATTACGGCTTTGAAAGAGAAAAGCTGAAGGGGGAATTTGAACGAGCCGGATTTACAGATGTAAAAGATACAACAGCGGCAGAGGTTCCCAAGCCTGTACCAGGCGGAGGGGAGAGAAACTTTTCACTGTTCCTTATTTGCGGAAAGAAAAAATAAAAAACCCGCAAACCTGATGGCTTTTGCGGAATGATAATGAATTATTTTATGGTGCTGTAAGTTTCACTTCGCGGCAGCTTCAGCATTAGCTCTTTTATCTCTTCAGGGGGAGGCATTACTTTCCTCTGAAGAAGGTTAAACCAGACTCCATCTGATGTCACTTTGCCGAAAGTGACACCTTTTTCATTGATAAACTGGTTGATCAGCCTCATCCTTGTCTGGTCGTCACTGAGGCCGTCAAGCTGAAGGGAAACTTTAAATGTCTCCATGAGCTGTATTTCTCTGATATATAAAATTTCATCTTTAACTGCCACAGGGCCCACTCCCATAGTGAGCATTCTTTTAGGAGGGAAACCCATGTCGAAAAAGTATGTCATTCTGATGTTGGAAGCATATTCTAAATATGATGTGTTTTTCATATGCATATTACCATCCAGGTCGCTCCAGAGCACCTGGTAATCTTTTACGTAGGGTGTTCCCATGTTTATCTCCGGCAATAAAAGTCTTTTTAAAGAGCACAGCACAGAAGAAATGTCAACAGGAATCTTTTCCTTAAATACCAAACGATTGTTTCACATTTTTCTTTAAATAAAGTTACACCTGATATATTTTATTTTACAAAACCTTATACTGGCGGGATAATTCCGAGCATGAAAGCATTATCTAAAAATTCCCCCGTAAAATACGTCTGGATATCAATCGCGGCCTCCATTGCTACAATTATGCTTAAAGGCGGAGCTTATTATATTACAGGCTCAGTGGGACTGCTCTCTGACGCGCTGGAGTCATTTATAAATCTTGCGGCTGCTGTAACTGCACTTATTATGATAACAATTGCCATGAGCCCCCCGGACAAAGACCACCCTTTCGGTCACAGCAAAGCTGAATACTTCTCAAGCGTTATTGAGGGGGCTCTTATTCTGGTTGCAGCAGTAGCAATTGGAGTCACATCCATAGAAAAAGTATTGAACCCCGGGGAGCTGAATGATCTGGGAGTCGGCCTTATTATCTCCGCATCCGCGTCTGTTATTAATCTCTTCACAGCACTTGTTCTTCTCAGAGCAGGCAAAAAGTATAAATCGATCACACTTGAAGCTGACGCGCATCACCTCCTGACAGATGTATGGACAACAGCAGGTGTTATCGCAGGACTGCTCCTTGTAAAACTGACAGGCTGGATTATACTTGATCCTGTTATAGCTATTCTTGTTGCACTAAACATTGTATTTACCGGAGTAAAACTTATAAGGCGATCTGTGTCCGGACTCATGGATGAGGCTCTCCCTGAAGAAGATCTCATAAAAGTAAAGGATATCCTCAACTGCTACGAAGAGCAATGTATAACATATCATTCTCTCTACACAAGAAGGGCTGCCAGTAAAAATTTTATCTTTCTGCATCTTCTTATGCCGGGCAACTGGCACATCAGCCGCGGGCATGAAATAACTAAAGAGATAGAACATAAGATTGGAAAGACTCTCCCTGACTCAGATGTCTTTATCCATATCGAGCCTCTGAATGATCCCGACTCCTTTGATGATTATCTCGAATAAAATTGTAACATTTTATTTGACACACCATCATCTAACTTAATCAATGTTATTACAATCACAGGAGGAGAGCTATGGAAAAAAAAGCCAAAGAGCTCAGGACCGGGGTGAGGCTGAATATCAGGAAACCCCCGAAGGCTGAAGTGCCGAAGAACATATACAAACGTAAGGAAAAGCATAAAAAAGGCT
>DINC01000037.1 GCA_002425885.1 Spirochaetia bacterium UBA5550
TCAAAAAGAAAAACAACTATAGATCAATACGCTTCATTTATTATACATTTCATCGAATCATCAATAAAACCTGTTAGGAGGAGAACAGAATGACAGCATCACAGATTACGGATCAGCCTGTGAATACACGGGATGGTGAAGAACTGGACAAAGAAAAAGTTCTTGAATTCCTTAAAGCGAATGTCCCCGGCACAGGAAACAGTATCGAGATAAAACAATTTCCAAGCGGTTTTTCCAACCTGACCTATCTCGTAAAGACTGACAGTAAAGAGATGATACTCAGGAGGCCTCCATTCGGCAAAAAAGCCAAAACAGCTCACGATATGTCGAGAGAATATAAAATACTGAAAGCACTTAATCCGGTATTCCCGTATGCCCCGCTCCCCATTATATATTCAGAGGATGAAGCTGTTATGGGTGCCCCTTTCTACATAATGGAAAGACTTAACGGAATTATCCTCAGGAAAAACCTCCCTAAAGAAATGACTCTACCAAAAGAAGAAGCGCGTCAGCTAAGTGAAAACCTTATCTCTGTTCTATGCAGGCTGCATAAAGTTGATTATAACAAAGCCGGGCTCGCCGATTTTGGAAAGCCGGAAGGTTATGTCAGACGCCAGGTGGAAGGATGGAGCGGACGTTATCGTGACGCGCGGACACCGGATGCTCCTGACTTCGAAAAAGTGATGCAGTGGCTTCACGATAAAATGCCGGGTAAGTCAGGACTTGTAGCCATTATACATAACGATTACAAGTATGATAATGCAGTGCTTAATCCGGATAAACCTACTGAGATTATAGGAATACTGGACTGGGAGATGGCTACACTTGGCGACCCGCTTATGGACCTTGGTGCATCACTGGCTTACTGGATTGAAAAGGATGACCCTCCGATGATGCAGGCCGTACGCCAGATGCCCACTAATATTGAAGGAATGCTTACACGGGATGAGCAGGTTAAATTATACGCGGAGATCATGGGTGTTAAAATTGATAACTTTGATTTCTATTACTGCTTCGGCCTCTTCAGGCTTGCGGTTATCGCGCAGCAGATATATTACAGGTTTTTCCACGGGCAGACTAAAGATGAACGGTTCAGGCCCCTGGTACAATATGTTAAGATTCTTGAAAATACAGCTCTCACAGTAATCGGTAAGTCTGATTTATAAAACAGGTTCACAGAAAATAAACTACAAGGAGCGGAGTATGAAAATAGATGATATCAAAAAGGTTCTTCTGCTTGGTGCAGGAACAATGGGACAGCAGATCAGTATACCTTGCGCACTTGCAGGTTACGATGTTGTTATTTATGATATAAATGAGGAGGCTCTTAAAAAAGCTCTTTCAAAAATTCCTGAGATAATGTCAGGCATGGTGCTCTGGAAAAAATGCACACAGGAAGAGGCAGACGCTGCGCTGAAAAGAATCAGCACAACAACAGATCCTGAAGCAGCAGCAAAGGATGCTGATATTATAAATGAATCTGTTCCTGAAAAACCGGATCTAAAGGTAAAAATATTTTCACAGTTTAATAAACTCTGCCCTGAACGGACTATATTCACTACAAATACATCCACTCTCCTCCCATCAATGATTGCGGACGCAACAGGGAGACCGGATAAGTTTATCGCGCTGCATTATCATGATGTCAGTCTGACAAATGTTGTGGATGTAATGCCCCATCCCGGAACATCAAAAGAGACAATACAGCTTGTGAAAGAATTTGCGATTAAAACCGGCCAGCTCCCCATTATGATGGAGAAGGAACATTCAGGGTATGTTTTCAATTTTATGATTGGGGCTGTATTTACTGCTGCGATGACTCTCAAAACAAAAAATGTCGCATCAATTGATGATATTGACCGCGCCTGGATGGGCGTTACGCATATGATGTTCGGTCCTTTCGGCCTCATGGACAGCATCGGTCTTGATACAATGCTCAGTTTTACTGAATACTGGGCTGAAAAGAATAATGACAGGGCATGGAAAAAACACGCTGAATTTCTGCATGAATATGTGGACAAAGGCCATCTCGGTAAAAAAACAAAGAAAGGTTTCTATGACTACCCGAAGCCCGCTTTCATGCAGCCTGAATTTCTTAAAGGAATAAAATAACAGGGGGATATTATGAAGATAGATTTTAATCTTGCCGGAAAAGTAGCAATAGTAACGGGTGCCAGCCGTGGAATAGGTGAATCGATAGCTAAGGTTCTCGCATCACATGGCGCTGAAGTTATAATAACAAACAAAACAATTGACGGACTTCCGGATGTTGAAAGCGCGATTAAATCTGAAGGGGGGAAAGCCCACTCAATGGCCTGTCACAATGGAAGCAAAGCTGAAATTGAAAATCTGTTCAAAGAAGTTGAAGCAAAATTCGGCAGACTCGATATACTTGTAAACAACGCAGCAATGAATTTCTATTTCGGCGACATGCTTAACGCTACAGAAGATGTATGGGATAAGACAATGGATGTCAACCTCAAAGGAAATTTCTTCATGTGTCAGTACGGAGCAAAACTGATGTTAAAAAACGGTGGGGGCTCCATTATAAATGTTGCTTCAATAAATGGAATCAAGCCGGCTCCGATGCAGGGTGTTTATTCAATAACTAAAGCCGGTGTTATAGCAATGACAAAATCATTTGCCAAAGAACTGGGACAGACAGGTATTCGTGTGAATGCGCTTCTGCCCGGCCTGACAGACACCAAATTTTCATCTGTCATGGTAAACAACGAGCAGCTTATGGAAAAAGTTCTCCTTCCGATGATACCGATGCACAGGGCTGCACTGCCTGATGAAATGGCAGGTGCAGTATTATACCTCGCATCCGACGCTTCATCGTTCACAACAGGTTCAACTCTTATTGTTGATGGCGGTGCCCTGGCTTAACAGCCAGGGAATCTCAAAGTTCTATAACTGATAGTAAAGGGTGATATTATGGAAAAACTGACCGACCGCATAAAGATCCTGTCAAACGGAAAATATGTGCTCCCCTACTGCAACTGCCTCCTTATTGAGGACGAGATAAACTGTCTCTGCGATTCAAGCCCCACAGATGAAGAGATGGAACATCTTAAAGGAGTAAATATTAATCTTATTGTAAACAGTCACGGTCATACCGATCATAATTCACGGAATTACGCCTTCCCGAATGCAGGCGTACTTCTTCATCCGATAGAGCATGAACGTGTTGCATCAGGTGAAGCATATCTCGAAGCTTACGGATTTAATCATTTCAAGGCTGAGGACATAAGACCCCTTTATCTTGATGCTGTAAAATTTCACGCACGCCCTGCTGATGGAGTGTTAAAAGACGGGCAGGTTATATCAACAGGAGAAGTTGAATTCCAGGTTGTACATCTCCCGGGGCATAGCGGAGGCCACTGCGGATTTTTTTTCCCGCATGAAGGATTTATTTTCACTGCGGACATTAATCCAGCAATAAAACCATTTTATGCAATGGTGGACAGTGATGTTGATGACTTTATACGCTCAATTGAAAAGATAAAACAGCTCGAACCTGACATGCTTATTGCTGGACACGGAAAAGCGATAAACAGGGGTGACCTGAATTCCATGCTTGCATCTTTTTCTGATGAATTTTATCGAAGAGATGAAGAGATTTTAAAGAGGCTCCGGCAGGGGAAATGCACCGTAAAGGATATAGCTGAAGATGCTATTACATTTGACGGAAAATTCCCCCAGCCAAAGAGTATCTATTATTTACATGAATGTATAATGATATGGAAACACCTTCAGCACCTTGAAAGAGCGGGTGAAGTAGTCTGTCAGGGTGATACATATACAGTGAAATAAATTCTTATTTTTTATCTTTCTCGTCTTCGTCTTCACCGCTTAGAGCTTTTTTGAATCCCCTGATTCCGCTCCCCAGATCCTTTGCGATTGTCGGAATTTTTCCTGCTCCGAAAAGCACAAGAACTATCAGAAAAATTATTACCAGTTCACCAATACCCGGCATACTCATAAAAAAACCCCCGTTAAAACATTATTAAGTATAGAAGATATAATCAGCAAAAGAATGTTACTAAAATTGTCCAGTATTATTTAGAGAAACTGACTCTAATTATGACTACCGCTCTTCTTCCGCCGGGAAATCTGCTGAGCCGTCGTAATCTTCGATGTTCTCTTCTGACGGAAGATTTTCAGGCAGCAATTGTTCATCCACTAAATCTTCGGGGAGGAACTTCGGAACAGATTCAACCGGTATATTCAGCTTTATTGCAGCATTTATCCATTTACCTCCAGATAAAACGTAAACATAAGCCAGGTCAACACCACTTCCGTTCACCAGCACTTCAAAGTATTGGTCTCCCGGATTGCTCCCTGCTGCTTTCAGGGCTTTCACTGCATGCACATTCTCCCCTCTGAAAAAATTGTCTCCGCATGGAGAACAAAAATGTCTTATTTTACCTGAATTTTGTATAAGAGCCGCACCCCGCTCTGCCTGATCTTTTGTTATCCATGCAGCCTGGTCTGCGTATAAAAAAGAGATAGTTAACATTATAAGAGCTGATAAAAAAAACTTTTTCATAGTATTTACCCTGTTCAGAAGATAGATTTATTATATAAGAACTTAGATTTACCGGAATTTTCAAGCAAATAAAATCTTATTGAAAAAAACAGTCCGGATAGAGCAATTGAAATAAAAATTTACAGAAGCGGAGTTAGTAATGACTGAGGAAGAGAGATTTGTTGATCTTGAAACAAAAATTGCATATTTAGAAAATTTCATTAATGAACTTAACGATGTAGTAATTGAGCAGGAAAAAAGCATCAGGCAACTTTCGATGGAATATGAAGATTTAAAGAAACAGATTTCCACGGGTAAGGAGGCTCTGCCGGAAGGAGAGAAACCGCCGCATTACTGAAACAGTTGCAGGTCAAATAAGAAATGAGAAACAGGCATGTATCCAATCTATCAGTTTTTAGAAGATTCCAGAAAATCTGGTTATTTCTTTTTTTAGTACTCTCCGCTCCTGTGTTATCATCTTTATATGCCGCCCCCGCCCTTTCTTTCAATTACAGTAACGGCATAGCGGATCTGAGCTGCCACGATTTTAATAATGACGGGAATGTTAACCTTGACTGTCTCTGGGAATTCAGGTGGGACAGAATGCTTGTTCCGGGCGATCCGGGCTGGGGTGATACCTCCGGGATACAGGGATACTATCCTGTTCCTCTATTCTGGACAGGCTACAGGGGGCTTAATCTTCCATCCTGCGGCTGCGCTACATACAGGCTTAAAGTTAAAACCAGAGGGGACCTCAGACATTACGGTTTAAAAACTCCGGAGATCTTCACTGAATACAGGCTCTGGATAAACGGGGAGCTTATTGACCAGAGAGGCAGCCTTGCCGGTGACAAAGTCCGCTTCATGAAACCCTCTGTATTTACATTCCACACCGATTCTGATTTAATTGAAATTATACTTCAGGTAAAAAACAACTCTCACGGAAACGCTGGAATCGGGCAGAGTATAATCCTGGGAACTGAAAAACAGGTATATAGACATCACATCATGAGCATTATCATGGAGATAACACTCATTGCAGTATGTATATTCGCCGGATTTTATCATACAATAATTTATGTTTTCAGGAAAGAGGAGAAGGAACTGCTTTATTTCGGGCTTTTCTGTATCATAATTGCCGCGCGGACTTTTTTAACTGGAAATACTTTGGTGTCCCATGTCTTTGATGATCTTACTTTCAGCGCGGGTTCACGTGTATCAACAGCAGTAATTCCTCTGTCAGTGATTACATTTCAGATCTTCGCGTATTATTTCTTTAAAGAAATAGCGCCAAAAAGAATTGTCATTTTCATTACACTGCCGCATGTTATTTATCTTTTTCTCATTTTTGCAACACCAACAATTTATTACACAACAGTTTACACATACTATCTCACGGCAATTCTTGCGAGCTTTCTGCTTGTAGTAGCAATTAATATAGCAGCTATTATTAAAAGGATAAAGTATTCTGTAATTTTCTTTACAGGGTTCAGTTTTATCTTTGCAGGTGCTGCGAATGATATGCTTCATTATCTACAGGTGATAAACACAGGTTATTACCTGGCACTATTTTTTTCAGCTTTTATAATTACCGAATCATTAATGCTTGCTATTAAATTTTCAAGGGAACACAGGATGGTATCCGCGCTCTCTGAAAGACTGAAAACGCTGGATAAACTGAAAGATGAGTTTCTGGCGAACACATCTCATGAACTTCGCACACCCCTTAATGGGATAATAGGCATTGCAGAATCACTTTTAGATGGAGTTACAGGATCTCTCCCAGCAGGAACAAATCAGAATCTCAAATTGATCGTTTCAAGCGGCAGGAGGCTATACAGCTTAATTAATGATATACTTGATCTCTCCAGGCTGAAAAATAATGATATTTCTATTCACAAACGCAGCATTGATATACGACAGCTTGTTTCAATAGTTATGGACGTACTGAATACCTCTATGCCGGGGAAAGAGGTATCGCTCATCAATGCAATTCCTGAAGATGCTCCTTTTATTGAAGCTGATGAAAGCAGAATGCAGCAGATCATGTACAACCTTATTGGCAATGGCGTTAAATTTACTGCACGCGGGCATGTCAAGGTATCCATGACAGTAAAAGAGAATTGCGCGGAGATACATGTTGAAGATACCGGTATTGGAATTGCGAGCGGAAGACTTGAGGCTATATTCAAATCCTTCGAACAGGGAGATGGTTCAGCTTCGAGAGAATATTCCGGAACCGGACTTGGACTTTCAATTACAAAAAAACTTATCGAGCTTCATGGCGGAGAGATTAAGGTTGAATCTGAACCCGGCAGCGGTTCCTGTTTCAGTTTTACAATACCGGGTTTAAGCAGCAGCAGAAACGTTTCCGGGCATGTTATAAACAGCTCAGTGTTTCCCCCGTTAATTATCAGCCATGAATTTAACATCCCTGAATCTGACGCAACAGTAACAGATAAAACATCCGCAGAAAGAATTCTTATTGTTGATGACGAATCCATCAACATACAGGTTCTCCTGAATCATCTTTCTTTTAAAAATTACAGAACTGATTACGCGATAAACGGATTTGAGGCTATCGAAAAAATATTTAATGACGAGTATTCTTTAATACTTCTGGATCTCATGATGCCGGGAATGTCAGGCTACGAAGTCTGTCGTAAAATACGTGAAAAATATTCATCATTTGAACTCCCTGTAATTATCCTGACAGCAAGAGATCGCAGCTCTGATATTGTAGCCGCCTTTGAAGCCGGCGCAAATGATTACCTTGTAAAACCTCTTGATAGAATTGAACTCTTTGCGAGGATTCACACGCAGCTCGCTCTCCGACATGCTGTGAGGAACGCCATACTTAATGCAGAGCTGGCCAACAGAGATCACCTGACAAATCTTTATAACCGGAGATTTTTTATTAATGCCGGCACCCGCGAATTTGAATCATCCAGAAGATATAACAGGGAGATGTCTGTAATAATGATCGACATAGATAATTTCAAAAGTATAAATGATAACTTCGGTCATGATGCGGGAGATATTATAATAAAAAACCTGGTTTCAATAATTTCAATCAATATTCGCGGGATCGATATACCGGGCAGGTTCGGCGGGGATGAGTTCCTTTTGATACTTCCCGGAACAGGAACAGACGGGGCTGTTTCTGCAGGCGAGAAGATAAGATCTCTTGCCGAACAGAATGTCATCATAACAGAAACTCAGACTGAATTAAAATTTACAATAAGTATAGGGATCTCTTCATTCAGACAGAATGTCGAATCCTTTGAATCCATGGTAAAAGAGGCTGATGAAATGCTATATGTATCTAAAAAGAATGGAAGGAACAGGGTTACAGTTTATTTAGAAAATCAAAAACCGGCCTGAAAAGCTGAAGACGATACTAATCAAGCACAAACCTGATAGCAAGATCATGAACCATTTTTACCGGCACGCCATCTTTATAGCCTGGGACAAATCCCGCCCTGTTGAGAACTTCAATTGCAGCCTCATCAAATCCATAACCCGCAGCAGATGAAATTACAACCGATGAATTAAGGTTTCCTGTGTCATCTACCTGTACTCTCACCACAACAACCTTGTTTGTAATATTGGCTCTTCTTGCTTCGTAAGGGAAAAATTTTCTGAGATCAAAATTAAAAACAGGTCTGGGTGGTCTGTCACCTTTAACAGAAAAAAGATACCCATCTTTATCAGTACCTGTTCCTGAAACGGCATTCTCTTTTATCTCCTTTTCAGCCGGAGGGTCTTTTTTCTTATTGCTCCCCTCTATCCATTCCTGCATCTCAACCGGTGAGGGGTCAGAATAACCTCCAAGAAGTTCAGGGGGGATTTCATTAAAATCAATATCCATATTCTGAAAATTGAGATCTTCACTGCTAACAGGCTGTATAATCATATTTTTCATATACCAGGCACCGGAAAAAAGAAGATGAAGAGCAAAAGAAAACGACATGCATATTTCGAATAAAGATCTGCACTTAATATAATCTGTTAAATTCAACATTATAGTTTTCATATCTAATTATCTTTTAACAGAAAGAGCTATACGGCTTACACCCGAATTTTTTATTACACCCATAACCTTAGCAAGAGCTCCGTATGATATCGATTCATCCCCTGAAAGATTAACTCTCATATTAGGCCGGAATTTTGATTCACCTGAAAGCTTTGATACAAGACCGGCCTCATCAGTCTTATGCCCTTCAAGAAGTACGTCGCCCTCCCTTGTAATTGCAACCATAACCGACTTACCGGTATCAGGATCTGCTGCCGCGACTTTCGGAAGATTAATATTCACTGATTCTCTTTTTATAAAATTTGCTGTGACCATAAATATAACGAGAAGAACAAGTATTATATCAACCATAGGTGTGATATTTATATTTCCGATTTCACCATCATCATTAGAAACATTAAATCCCATTATATCACCTCACTCCAGAGTTCTCTTATGAGCCATGCTGGCCATAAACTCCATTGATATTATCTCAAGATTGTGCATAATGATCTTCACGTTTTTAATGAAGTAGTTGTTCGCCATAACTACAGGTATTGCAACAAAAAGTCCTGCTGCAGTGGCAAGGAGCGCGGTTGAAATACTCTTCATTACAAGCTCGGTGCCTGTATCACCCATAAGCCCCAGATTATAAAAGGCTTTTATAACACCAAGCACTGTACCGAGAAGACCGATAAAGGGAGCGTTATTCCCGAGAGTATTAAGGATTGAAAGCCTCTTCTCAAGAAAAACCTTCTTTTCGATAACTTTCCACTGCAGAAGCTCCCCGAGTCCGTTATGCCCTTTTATGTAATATTCAAGGGCAAACCCTGCGAACTCACTGTAGATGCCTGCGCTGCTGTTTTTTATATATTCCTCAGTCTTTTCCAGATCATGAGTACGAAGTATTTCTGAAAAACCTCTGATAAATCTGTATGAGCTTTTAGAACTGTTTCGCCTGAATACAATTCCTCTTTCAAGTGTAACTGCCAGTGCAATAATGCTGGCAAAACCTAACGCGGCAAAGATAAAGTGTTCACCAAGACCGACAAACTGCATCATATATTTATCCCATATTTAAAATACACATCCATTACACGGGTTGCTGTTTCATAAAACTTCACGACACTTTTCTGCTCCTGAAATATAATGCAGTCCCTGCTGCACCCCAGATAACACAGATAGCCATTATAATTTTCTGAAATAAATTCAGACTATTACCGGATGCAATACTCACATCTGACACCTGACCTGCTTTAACAATAACCGAAGCAGCATGTCCTGTATCATCATTAACATCGACTTTCCATTCACCCGCAGCATCCGGAATAAAAGAAATCTTCCCGTTTTTATCGGTGAGCCCGCTCTGAAATACTGATTCACTGCCGGGAGAATATATTTTATAATTGGTGTAATTCATAATCTCACCGTCACTATAATTCATGGACACGGTGTAAACCTCATTCTTTGATATTTTGTATTCAACACCATGTGAATATAAGACATCAGAAGACGTAATGAATAATATAATCATTGCTGTTTTTATAATTGCAGAATATTTAACCATAAGACAAAAGCTCCTTAAATACTTATTATTATCTATTACTCTTATAATAAAGAACAGTTCTCTGCCTGAGTTTGATAACAGACAGAGAACTGTCAGTATGGATTATAAGGATTACTTTATACTGAATGTAAGAGTTGCAGTATATGACTGTTCATCCGCTTTTTCCGGGTTGCTGTATGGGACTTTATTTACAGCACGGACAAGCCATGCACCGTTTTTTGTAAGTTTAATTATACCAATTCCATTGCTGTCTGTCTTNNAATTGTCTGTGCGAAAGCATTTTTCTCTTTTGAATAAGTATCATAAGTTGCTTTAAGTTCTGTTTCATAAGGCTTACCATTTAACAGAACTTTGACTGATATCTGATCACCGTTTTTAAGAAGAGCCGGATTATCAAGAGGAACAATTTCAAGAGGCTGGCCTGTCACCCTGCTGAAAGCTGCACCTCCCGCATTCCCCACAGTTATGACTGATTTAGTAAACTTTTTACTGTATGTTCCTTTTGCCGCATTGCTGACTTCATTTTTCGGTTTTCTTTCAGATTTTCCATCAGTTGTTTTTGTGTAAAATCCACCTTTGTTGCCGGAAACCATTAAATAAGTTCCCTCTTCTTTGAGTTTTTTACTTTGTAAAACTTCACCCTTCCAGGTATTCAGCTTTATATTTTTACCTTTTGGAGTAATAATCGTTGTATCAATCATTGTTTCCTTTTTGGTATACTCTTTATCTTCTGCCGGGAAAACATGCCCGTATGGAAATGTTGCCTTCGCATTTTCACCTTTTATCAGGTTATATGATTCAGGTGCAATCCACATATCATGGGCTGATGCCGAAATAATTGCTGTTGTTATTAGCAATGCTGTTAAAATTATTATCCTTTTCATATTAATCTCCTATTGATTTATAATTACCATTTCATGCTGTAAGAAATCCAGTAAGTTCTCGGCGGCCCCACTGCCCATGATGAACTGCTTGCAGATGAAGCATACTCCTTATTAAAAACATTCTTAACATCAAAAGCCAGTTCACCCTCTTTGCCTTTATCTCCGAATGTATAAAAAACACCTGCATCAAGAAGGTTGAAGCCTGAGTATTCATCCTGATTAGAGTCATTTAAATAATATTTGCCTGTGTGTGACCATCGCGCTTTACACCCGGCACCGTAAGGAGACGTAGCCATGAACCCGATATTGCCGGAAGTCCGGGGTATACCGCTTATTGATTTGGACACAAGAGCATCGTTCGGATTTTCTAATATCTCTGAATCGATCCATGAAAACTTGCCTGATACTTCGAGCCATGAAGCCGGTTTAATTTTTGCTGCTGATTCAAATCCTATCCGTCTTGTTTTTCCTGACGTTTTATATATCCCTGAACCCACAGGATCTTCTTTCAGCTCATTTGTTGTTGTAAGGACAAATCCGCCGAGATCAATCATGAGCCACTTGCGGCTAAACACAACACCTGCATCATATTGCCAGATTTCAGATTCTTTCTGTTTATCCTCTGAATACAGCACCTGGTTTGGAAGAACAAATCCGTTTGAGACACTGCCTCTAAGCTGAATCATTTCTTCAACAATTTCAGATGTAAACCCGATCTTTGGACTGACATGGTCAAAGTCCGTAGCATTGAAATCTCCGCTCTTTGCAGGTGTCAGATTATTTGTGTATTCTCCAATGAACATGTCATACCTTGCACCAATTACAGGCCTGAATAAAGGGTGAATATCAAGTACCGCTTCAGCAAATAACCCGTAATTATCCAGCTGCGAATCTTCATCACCTGTGGCACTACCCTGTCTTACCCTGATCAGGGTATTGTATTTTAATGCCTCCGCTTCGTCTCTTGTAAAGTCCGCACCAGTTGTTATTGTTATGAACTCCGATTTATATATAGCTTTAAATACTCCGCCGGTTTTCTCAACATCCCTTATTGTTTCTGTCTGCTGGGATGCAGAACTGGATGAATAGAATCTGGTAAAATCTGATTTAAACCTGTAAGTATCTATTTCAAACTTTAGAGAATTATCGGCCTGATATTTTACTGATCCCTTCGCAGAATAGAAACCTCTGTCTCCGCCGTCATTTTTACCATTGTAAAAATCATACTTATCAACTGAATCATACTCAGCCTTTGTCATATAACCGGCTATGTTCCATACATCCCGGTGCCCTCTGAAAGCTGCATTAACTTCAAGATCTTTATTGATATCAAATGTAAAAGATGTTGCTGCGGTTCCATATAATTCGTCAGAATTTGCAGTATGACCGTCTGTCTTAAAAACCTGGAATGATGTATTATTCCACAGAGATTCTGACATTCTGTGGCCAGTTGCACCCTGCAGATCTATTGTTTTATTTGAACCGTAAGTAGTAAGAATATCTGTGTATTCCCCTCGCTGTTTTGTATTATAGACAACAGCACCACTTTTGGCATAATTCCCGTATAGAACTGACGAAGGCCCTTTAAAAACCTGGACTTTATCAATTTCAAGAGGGACTATTATATTAGGATTGGACTGACCGCCGGATGAACCGTAAAATTCATTAAGAGACATGCCGTCAAGATATGCAGCAGTGTCCCCTGAATGAAAACCGGTTGTAAAACCTCTCATACTTATTGCATTTGAAACCCCACCCTGGTTATAGTTTTTAACTTCAACCCCGGAGACTTCAAGAACCACCTCTGCTGCTTTACTAATCTTTTTTTTCTTAATTTCATCTGAACCCACAGTATTTACTGTGAATGCTGATTTATTAACATTAAAAGCTTCACCCCGTACTACTACTTCATCGCTCTGCTTATTTTCTTCGGAA
>DINC01000035.1:0-132 GCA_002425885.1 Spirochaetia bacterium UBA5550
TGTTCACCTCAGTATATTAAATTTATAAATGGAAAAATCAGAATTAATAGTCTGCTGCAGGGTTGGAAAAACTTTTTCTTGCCCCATTTCCCCTAAAAATTTGATAAAATATATTTCACCCTGTATATTCAA
>DINC01000035.1:231-3671 GCA_002425885.1 Spirochaetia bacterium UBA5550
ATGACGGTATAAGTTATCTTTTAGTTATACCTGTTGTAGCTTTTATTTATCTTCACACTACACCCCTTACAGCAGAGCAGATCAGGGCTTTTCTGATAACAGTTGTGCTGACTTCATTGGTCTTTCTGAGCATTAATATTGCATGGTTTTTATATATCTACAGACCTTTTTTCATGTATTGTGCATTAAAGGATGCAGCGGAACTAATACCGCAGGATTTGAAAGTAAGAGTTAGAGAAAGAATAAGCGCTTACTCTCCATTAAATAGTGTGAGTATTGTCATAAGATGGACTGCGGGTTTCGGTTTTGTCAGTGTCTGTGTTAATATTCTCGCAGGGATAAGTTTTATACAGTTACTTAATTTATGGGTTGCAGGTGCTGCTGTTATTGTTTTTGCAGCTATAGAATATAGCCTTGTGCTTACAAAAATGATGGAAAAATTCAGCAAAGATCCGATGTTTGCAGAAACAATAGATGCCCATGCGGAGAGAAACAGGACTCCGTTAAGCACAATTTCATCCGAGCTTACTGCGGCAGTTATCATAATATGTTTTTTAATTGTTACTATTCTTACAGTAACATCCATCAAAGTGAGCCATACAGTTGCTGCAACTTCTCTTACGCAGATGATGCAGTCACAGGGGGTTACAGTTAATCAGGAGGAAATTACAGGGTTTTCTGTAATTATTTCCAGATGGATGATTGGTATGGGTCTTTTCTGGATGATTATATCTGCTGCTATGATTTTCCGTATAGTGCAGCAGAAACTCAATCCTGTTAATGATATAAGACAGCATTTCGGTCATATGTCAGATGGCGATCTTACGAAAAATATTAATATTGTGGGGGGGAATGAATTCGGGATGCTTGCCTCCTCCCTGCACCATCTTGTGGGTAAACTGCGCGGAACTGTGGGGTGCATTATTCAGCTTTCAAGTGAACTTGCCTCCTCAGCAGAGCAGATGGCCACTGCTTCAGAATCTTTTTCCGGGAGCGCACAGAGCCAGGCTGCCACAGTGGAAGAGGGGACTGCATCGATTGAAGAGATCTCAGCAAACATAGATAACGTTTCTGAAAGTGTTATGAATCAGTTTGAAATGCTGATGAATCTTATAAACAGTATGGATGATCTTTCAAAGTTTATTAACGGCATGAATGAATCAGTGGTTTCAGCTCTATCTGTTACAAAAAGAATTGCCTCGGACGCAAGTCGGGGGGAGCAGGCTCTTGCATTTATGAACAGGACTATGCAGAATATAACATCAAGTTCACACCAGATGGCAGGTATAGTGAATATGATTAATGACATATCCGACCAGATAAATCTTCTTTCTCTGAACGCGGCAATAGAGGCTGCACGTGCCGGTGACGCCGGACGCGGGTTCGCTGTTGTTGCGGATGAGGTATCTAAACTTGCAGATCAGACAGCGAACAGTCTCAAAGAGATAAACCAGATTATCTCAAAAAATGAGGATGAAATATCAGTGGGGCTGAATCAGATTGTGGAAACAACAGGTGTGCTGAAAACCATCATTGAAGGTGTAGGGATTATTGAAACCGGCATGACGGATGTCTCAAAAACAATGAAAGCTCAGATTGAAACCAACGGTATTGTCAGGGAGAATGCCTCTCTCCTCAAATTAAAATCAGAGGAGATCAGGATATCTATGATGGAACAGAAGACAGCAATAGGAGATGTTGCTTCATCAATCGCTAATATTAATGAACTGACGCAGACAAACGCCAGCGGCGCAGAGGAGATGGCCGGCAGTTCCGGGAATTTATCTAATATGGCTTTGTCCCTGAAGGAATCAGTCGATTTCTTCAGAATATGATTTCTATTAATCCGGTATCAGATGGTGTTTTCTGATAATGAACGTCGCAGTTTTACGCTACATCAACGCAGATAAGACAAACATCATCTTCAAAAGAATCACAACCCCTGTGAGCAATAAGCCGGCTGTATATATTTGCTATAAATATATCGCTTTTGTGATGTTTATTGCTGGATAGGAGTTCATGCAGGTTACTGTCTTCAAATGAAAGGCCTTTACCGTTTAAGGGCTGGCACTCGGTAAAGCCATCCGTATAAAGAAGCATTTTACTCCCCTGCGAGAGGGTAAATACGGAGTTTTTAAAAATTTTATTCCTTTCCTCAAGGCAGGAATTATGCAGAATTGCAAGAGGTATTGTCTTATATCCCTGCAACTGCTGAATTGAACCGTCAGAAATAATATATGGCGGATTATGCCCGGCATTTGAAAATACGAGTTCTCTGGTTCTTGTGTTGAAAATTGCGTAAAATGCTGTTACAAAATTTCCGCCAATCTGGTCACAGAGAATTTCATTTATGAATTTCAGAAGTTCAGCGGGATCAAGTTTTTTCTCTCCTGATTGAAGAATAATAGTTTTAATCATCGATGTTATAAAGGCCGCTGCAAGGCCGTGACCTGATACGTCGCTTAAAAAAATTCCGATTTTATGGTTGTCGCGGAATTTGATAAAATCATAGAAATCTCCTCCAACCATTTCCATCGGCTTGTATAATGAGAAGATATAATCAGCAGGTTTTTCAACAGGCATCAGCTGTTCATGGATATGTTTGGCCATTTTGAGGTCGTTTTCCATTACTTCATTACGGAGTTTGAGATTGTTCCGTTCTATTTCGAGCTCATGGGTTCTTTCCTGAACAGTTCTTTCCAGTGATTCACTGTAGATCTTCTGTAACCTGATTAATTCCTCTCCGATCTGAGCCTGGCGTGATTTATACCAGCTGGTATATCTCGTGTTGTTTAATATATGTATGAAGCATGAAACTATGAATGTAACGCAGAAAAGGTCATTAAGGCTGTAGAAGTTATGAGTTTTTATCTCTCTCACTCCGCTAAGATAGCTTGTGATAAAAAATGTCGTCACGGATGAATAAAGTATGAGGTATGCCCATTTTCTCTGAAGAGGGCCCACTGCAAGAAGAGTCAGAATAAAGAGGTAACCGCCGATATATGCAGGATCTCCTGCTGTTAAACCTGTAAGAAATGCATTAGAAATAGCCATGTAAGCGCCGTAAATTGTCAGCAGCAGCAGGTTCTGATTTTTCAGTGATTTTGCAAATCTTGCAAGATAGAGACTTATACCGAAAATCGGGAATCCTATTCTTATTGCTATTATTAATGGTTTATCAGGGTGCAGCTGAAGGTCTATCGGTATATATGTCAGCCATGAAAATGTTATAAGGGAGGCGAAAGTCAGCATTCTGCCGCATTGAAAATCCAGTTCCTGTTTAAAGGTTCCGGGAAAGATAGTCCGGTTGTCAATAAGCCAGATTTTTGTCAGGAACTTTTTGATAAACTTCATCAGTTTATGGCTCTTCCCCTTTTACTGCAGCCTGGATAATTCATTATTTATTTGTCAGGTCTGTTTTGTTCTGCTGATTATATATA
>DINC01000005.1 GCA_002425885.1 Spirochaetia bacterium UBA5550
GAATATTAAATTAACAATCAATTCAAATACTTTCAGAATTATAACAGCTGACAAAATTAAAAAATAAGTATAAAATAAAAGATAAACATCACTCCGAAATAGTCAGACTTTTTTAATAAAAAAACCTTGTCATCAGAGCTCAGTATAAATACCTGTCACGGACTTTAAAAAAGGACGGGAAAGTGTATTGAAATATACAAAATTAACAGCAATCCTGCTATTGATTCCGGCAATTTTTTTCGGATACAACAAGTGGGTATTCTCATGGGGAATGTTTCAGCTTTTTAATGAAGCGGAATATTCAAAACACCGCCATGAGAGAATCGTAAGCTTCAATCCGGACGAGGATACTCTTTATCTCCCGGGGATGGAGGACAAAGAATTCTTTGAATCGGTAAATGATTTCTCAATCATGCGTAAAAAAGGTGTAAGAGAATTTGTTTACTTATACCTGACAACGGGGAGAGAATATACAATCAGGTCTATTGAAAGATCCGGAATGTATATGGAGATTATAAGCAATATTATCAAAAAGAATCCAGACATACCTGCGGAGATCGCCCTGCTCCCTCTTCTTGAGAGCGGTTTTGATCCCACGGCTGTTTCGCGTAGTAATGCAGTGGGACTGTGGCAGTTCATGGAGAGGACTTCCGCGTATATCGGGTTAAGAACTGACGGGATTGTTGATGAACGCCGTAATGTCGAAAAATCAACTGAAGCTGCAATAAGGCATCTGCGGCACCTGTACAAAAAATTCGGGTCATGGGAACTGGCGCTTGCCGCATACAATGGAGGGGAGGGCCTTGTAAGCAGAGCAATTGAAAGTGCAGGTACAGAAAACTTATGGGAACTCATAAAGTCAGGAGCTCTTCCGAAAGAGACCTCTGAATACATTCCGAGATACGCTGCGCTTATGCTGATATATAAAAACCAGCGTTTATTCCGCATAGATAAAAATATAGAGCTGGAGAGAGCGCAGCCTGTTTATGAACTCTGCCTGAAAGAGCAGAAATCTCTGGAAGAGATATCCCGGCATTACAGTACAAAATCAGAGGTGATCAAAAAGCTTAACCCTGAGCTGAAAACCGGCATGACTCCATTTTCAGAAAACTGTTATCCATTGAAAATCCCTTCAGATAAATCCCGCTCACTTCTTGCAAAAATGATATTCTGAGCTTCTGATTTTGCTCAATTAAATCTTGACAGTGCCGCCGGACCGGTTAACCTGCTTTTAAAAAAAAGGAGCATCAGGTATGTTTCCATTTCAGATGCCGGGCGGCGGTGAACTGCTCGTAATAATCGTGATTATTATAGTTCTTTTCGGGAGCAACAAGGCTCTTTCTGCAGCAAAGGATCTTGGTAAAGAAGTTTACAAGCTGAAGAAAGACGTTGATGAGCTGAAAGATGAAGTTAAGGACACTATTGATATAACAAAATAAAGCTTTAATTCAAGCGCATTGATAACGAAGTGATTATTATCTGTCATTTCAAACGAATGTGAGAAATCGCAACAGCGGAATTCATTACAATCTGCGGAGTAAAACAAAAAACCCCCGATATATGGATTAGCCGCGGCTCTTCCGGTGGCTGTCTCACCGGAAAAACTGAAGCGGGTTCGAAATGATAAAAAATGTATCAATACACTCCGTTAATTACCGGCAATAAAAAAATCAGAAATAATAACCTCAGAGGAAAATAAATTGGATTACTACGTAATTAAAGGCGGAAAAAAATTAAAAGGTGAAGTGAAAATTTCAGGAGCGAAGAACGCCGCTCTCCCCATCATCGTTGCCAGTCTCCTTGCTGACGGTGAGACTGTACTGAAAAATGTCCCTGACCTCATGGACATCAGAACAGTTATTAAGGTCATCGAGTACCTGGGAGCTGAAACCGAATTTGACACAGAAAAAAATACACTTAAAATACGGGTAAACTCCATAAAAAATTCCGAGATGCCATACGAGCTTGTGAAGACTATGCGTGCATCATACTATGTGATGGGGCCGCTACTTGCAAGGCTTGGCGAGGCTGATGTTTCACTCCCCGGCGGGTGTTCCATAGGAGAAAGGCCGGTGGACATCCACCTGTCAGGTTTCGAATCGATGGGGGCTGAGATTAAGCTTGAACATGGCTACATAAAAGCCAGGGCTAAAAAGAAAATGCAGCCTGCGACTTTCACTATGCGCCAGGTTTCCGTGGGAGCCACAGCAAATCTTATGATGGGTGCAGTTTACACAAACGGGAAGACAATTCTGGAAAACTGCGCTATGGAGCCGGACATTGTTGATCTCGGGAATTTCCTTAATAAAATGGGTGCAAAAATTTCAGGCCTTGGAACAGAGAGAATTGTAATCGAAGGTGTGAAAAAACTCAATCCGGTAACTTATGCAATAATGCCCGACAGGATCGAGGCTGGAACATTTCTCCTTGCGGGAGCAATCACACGGGGCGATGTCACCATAACAGACTGTGTTCCGGAGCACATTCAGTCACTTATAGATACTCTGCTCTACTCCGGTTTTAAAGTCGAGGTAAATAAAGACAGGGTGAGAATATCCAACGGTAAAAGCCTGAAGGGTTTCATGGTAAAGACTCTCCCTTACCCCGGATTCCCCACAGACCTCCAGGCACCGCTGATGTCTGTGGCCACCACAATACCCGGAATAAGTGTAATCATTGAAACGATTTTTGAAAACAGGTACACCCATGTGGGTGAACTTCGACGTATGGGTGCAGATATCACTATAGAAGGGAACTCTGCCATAGTAAAAGGTACAAAGAGCCTTCTGTCCGCTCCTATAATGATGTCTGACCTCCGGGCCGGAGCTTCCCTTGTAATAGCAGCGCTGGCAGCAAAAGGTGCCACTGAAATACGAAGAATTTATCACTCTGACAGAGGTTACGAAAAATTAAATGAAAAGTTATCCGCCCTTGGTGCCGATATTAAAAGGGTAAAAGGGGGAACTTTCTGATGCTGAGAGGAATTTACACAGGAGCGAGCGGAATGCTTGCGCAGGACGCAAGGATGGACGCAATTGCAAATAACCTGGCCAATGTAGATAAAACAGCATATAAAAAGGATATAGCCGTATTTAAAGCCTTCCCGGACATGATCATAAGAAGAATAAATGAGAGCGGACTTGGAATTACACCCGCCGGTTCCTATGATACAATGCCATACGTCGGAAAGTTAGGTACAGGCGTTGAGCTTAACGAGGTTTTCACCAATTTCGAGCAGGGCTCACTCCAGAGAACAGAAAACGCTTTTGACCTTGCAATTGAGGGTAGAGGATTTTTTACTGTAATGACAGAGCGCGGAGAGCGCTACTCCCGTGACGGCTCCTTCACAATCAACCAGGATGGTATTCTCATGACTCACAACGGGAATCCTGTAATGGGTGAAAATGGAATTATCAGGGTACACCATAATAACTTTATCGTAAATGAGCATGGCGAAGTTGTGGTAAACGGCGATCTTTCAGCTGAGCCCCGCGACGTTGTGAGCATGGCGAGCAACAACTGGTCTAATCCTTTAGTTATAGACAGACTTAAAATTGTTGATTTTGAAAATATCAGAGAGATCAAGAAAGAGGGTGACTCAATGTACCGGGAAACAGAATATTCCGGCCCGCCCCTCCCTCCTGGAAACTTTAAAGTCGTGCAGGGATTTCTTGAAAAATCGAATGTCAATATAGTACGCGAAATGGTTGATATGATTGAGGTGCAGAGGAGCTACGAGGCAAATCAGAAAACAGTCACCTCACACGACCAGACTCTCGGCAAACTCATCAACGAAGTTGCGAGGTAGAAAAAAGCCCCTGAAAGATGGGGTTTTTTAATACCCATGTAATTAATTCTTTTACAAATTTCAGATAATATTGC
>DINC01000004.1 GCA_002425885.1 Spirochaetia bacterium UBA5550
AAAATAGATGAATTACTATATACGCTATTTGTGCATTTAAGTCAATAAAAATTCGCATTTTGCGAATATTAATAGAGGCATTCTTTTGGGTAAAAGATTAAAACAACTGATTGAAGTATTAGGTATTAAGCAAAATCAATTTGCGCAGAATATAGATGTTTCACCTTCCCATGTGAGTGACGTTTTAAGTGGACGGAGAAACAATTTTTCTATAGATATCATAATTAAAATTGCAGAGTTATATAAAGTGNNGTGAAGGAGAGATGTTTATTACAAAATCTGAAGAAAACCAGGTTATCAGAACAGTATCTGATATAAAGGATATAGGGCAGATAACAGGAACAGGGTGGTTCAGTAATCTGTCGGAAGAACAGAAAAAGATTGTAACCGGTCTCACTGCTGTTAAAGATAAGGCAATTTTAAGAAAGGTGTCAGAGATAATAAGTCACCAGGCAGTCAGGGAAGCATCTGATTCAGAGATTGATCGTGGATTAAATGAACTGGCCGGTTTAATACCGGAGAGAAAGAGAAAAGGAAAAGTGAAAAAAGATTCGTGATACACCGCGTCAGGGATTGCAGCGTTACCCCGCAGTGTGGCGGATATAAGAGAAATTTTTTTACTGTGTAAATTCCCGGGCAATCAAAAAATATATGAGATTAAAGATTGTCCGGCACGCGAGGAGTATAAGCGTAAAGCCCGGTCATGCGAAATGGAAAGAGAGATTTTTTGATACAATATATAAATGATATCATGTAGGGGCGTAGCACGCTACGCCCACCCTCTGTGATAAAATAAAGAGAGCATGAGACGCCCGGGAAATCAGAATAGATCATACAGTTATGTTGAGTCGGCGTTTTTGCCGGTAATGGGGTGGGGGGAGAGGTATAATTTTCTATGCCCAGTTTTCTATCTGGATACCTGGTATTCTCTGCATATGGCCGGTGTTGTTTGTAATGAGTACAAGATTAAAAGCTATTGCTGTTGAAGCGATCATAAGGTTAACATCGTCAAGCCTTGTCCCTTTTTTTTCAAGATCAGCTTTAAGCATTCCAAAGACAGATTGCGCCGGCTCATTGAAGGGAACAAAGTTGATCCGTTCGGAAAGGTTTTTAATAGCAGCAAGATTTGCCTCTGTTCTCTGCGATTTGTATGCGCCGTAATAAAGCTCAGCCTTTGATATATCCGCAGAAGCGATGTTTGAAAAGCCTTCAGATACAATTTTATTGGATATGCTTCTGTTCCCCTTCATCCAGTAGATGATGATATCAGTATCAAGCAGGTATCTCACAGGTTTATACTCCTTTCGCGGGAAAAACGTGAGCCTCTGATATCCTTTACGATCTCTTCTGCTGTACGGTCATCCTGCCAGCTTCCACAGATTGGATCGACAGAATTATGCAGAAAGATTTCAACTTCGGCACCGTCAATAAGCCCGACAGGAGATTCCGGTACAATTACATTTCCTCTGACAACTCCTTTCATTGAATACCTCCTTGATATAATATAATTTGATTTGATTCATTTATGANNTTTTCATGGTTTGTCAAATAAGTTTTAATCTGGTTACGTCAGGTGTAAAATTCCGGCTGTTTTTTTTAATTTTTCTATGCATATCCGGTTTTTATTGCAGAAACATGACAAGGAAGATAACAACTGACTATTCGGCAATGTGGGCCTCATAAAGAGCGCCACAGGAGAGATCTCAGCAGGGAAGTTTGACTATGAGATATGGAATTGCCAATAATAAGCCAATTCTGAACAAAGCGGTTCCGAAATCGGAACTCAATATTCCGGTCTGTGCAGATAAACACAAAATGGCAGAGAAGTAATTAAACGCCAACAGGGAAAGTTTATCGTGTTAATCCCCTGAGACTTTAAGTTTTAAGGAACAAGAAAAAAATTCATGACACACTGCGTCAGGGATTGCAGCGTTACCCCGCAGTGTGGCGGTTGCTGAATGAGATATTTATAAATAGTAAACATCTATTCAGTCATAGCATAAATGAAATATTGAAATAGAGCCACGCGAGGAGTATAAGCGTAAAGCCCGGTCATGCGAAATAGAAAGAGAGATTTGATTATACAATAGATAAATGACATCATGTAGGGGCGCAGCACGCTACGCCCATGATAAAAGAAAGAGAGCATGAGACGCCCGGGAAAAGAAATTGATACTTGATGTGAAACAGGAAGAATTTTTATTTACGAAGCCTCAAGCTCCAGTGTCTGGTCATTGTGCTCCATGCTGTCAAGGAACTCCGCCTTCGGATTTTTCTCCTTTGCCATCTGAAGAGTGAATTTACTCTCCGGCAGAAAAACAAGGTTTTCGTTCTTGTCATGGAATAAAGAATGGGACCTGAAACTGGTGAGGTCTTCAATATCATTTTTATTGTCGTACTTCACCCATACAGCCTTATAACCGTTGATAGGTGAAAAGTTGCAGCTTGCGCCGAACTCATTGAGGAGCCTGTACTTTATTACATCAAACTGCAGTGTTCCCACAACGCCGATGACCTTTCTCTGTCCCGGATTCTGCACAAAAAGCTGCGCCAGCCCCTCGTCAGTAAGCTGAAGGAGACCCTTCTCAAGCTGTTTCGCTTTGAATGGATCACTGTTCCTTACCTCGCAGAAATGTTCAGGTGAAAATCTCGGTATACCTTTATACATGAATGAATCGCCTTCGGTCAGTGTGTCGCCGATTTTGAATATTCCTGAATCGTAGAGACCTATAACGTCACCGGGGAACGCCTCTTCAATAACGCTCTTGTCCTGTGCCATGAAGTTTGCAGGGCTGGGAAATTTGATCTCCCTGTCGAGCCTTACGTGATGATAGAATTTATTCCTTTCAAATTTGCCTGAACATACCCTGAAGAATGCAATACGGTCCCTGTGCCTCGGGTCGAGGTTAGCATGAATCTTGAATACAAATCCGCTGAATTTTTCTGCGGCAGGGTTGATCATGCCGCATGTTGTTTCGCGCGGCATGGGGTTTGGTGCAATTTCAATGAATGTGTCAAGGAGCTCTTTAACGCCGAAGTTGTTCACCGCGCTGCCGAAGAATACAGGGGCAAGTGAGCCATCGAGATATTTTCCGCTGGTGAAGTTGTCATAAACTGTATCAACAAGTTCAATCTCTTCGCGGAGTTTTGCTGCTTCATGTTCACCGATAGTCTTATCTATCCCCGGGTCACACAGGTTTTCAAAACGTGTAACCTCGTCCTCAACCTGAGTCTTACCTGACCTGAATATGTTGAATGAATTTCTGTATATATTGTAAACTCCCTTGAATGTGCTCCCCATGCCCACGGGCCAGCTCAGGGGGCGTACGCGGATATTCAGGTTCTGCTCAAGTTCATCGAGAAGTTCAACAGGCTCCTTCCCTTCACGGTCCATTTTATTGATAAAGATGATTACAGGGTAATTTCTCATCCTGCATACATCCATCAGTTTCTTTGTCTGCTCCTCAACACCTTTAACGCAGTCAACAACAAGAATTACGCTGTCAACTGCTGTCAGCGTCCGGTATGTGTCCTCTGCAAAGTCCTTGTGGCCCGGTGTGTCCAGGAGGTTTATTGTGTATCCGCCATAGTTGAAGGAGAGCACAGAAGTAGATACTGATATACCTCTCTGTCTCTCGATCTCCATAAAGTCAGATGTGGCGGTCTTTTTTATCTTGTTTGATTTTACTGCCCCGGCAATCTGTATGGCGCCGCTATAGAGGAGCAGCTTCTCCGTCAGAGTTGTCTTCCCCGCGTCCGGGTGGCTTATAATGGCGAATGTTTTTCTCTTTTCAATCTCTTTTAAAATACTCATATTATTCCCGTGTAATTTTTCTGTCTGCAACACACTTTTTTACAACCCTGAATCTGTCAAGAAAGTAAATAGCCCTGTTTTTCTTGACGGATTAATATTTATATGCTTTCTTTTATCTATAAAAAACCGGAGAAATTTGATATGAGGATTATACTGACAATTATACTTCTTATAACTTCAGCACTTGCAGCTTACAGCTTCCCTTACGATTCTGCATATTCAGAAAAAGCCGTCAATAGTATTGAGGATATATCTGCTTCAATTATTTCAGATTCCTTTTCACCTATGGCTCACTATTCCGCCGGGGATAAGGTTTTTTCGGCAGTTCCCGCGTACTTCACCATTGACCGGATTATGGAAGATCCGGATATTGATGGAAAAGATTTAAAAGGGGGAGCCTTTGGTGCCGGAGGGGGTTACGCTCTGACAGATCAGTTTATGGCATATTGTATAATTGCAGGCCTTAAAATCAGCGGTGATCTTCAGTACCCGGCTTACGGGGAGCAGTTTGGTGTCATTAAAAGCAGCGGGGATTACTCTCTTTTTAATGTACTTGCCGGTTTCGGATATGATCTGATCAATGATGATATCTTTTCTATTCCGGTATATTTCGGCGCGAATATACAGTATTATTCGTCAGAGCTGAAGGCTGATACTGTAAGCTGGTATGATAACCTGGCAACATTTCAGACTTATGATGTAACAGCGGAAACTTCAGGCGATGGCTTTCTTTACGGTGTTTCAGGGGGGATAGCTGTTTCTGCAAAAATTTACAGCAAAGTGAAGATTACTCCATATCTTCTTTATATACATAATTTCAACAGCGCGGATATGAATGCTGAGGCTTCTCTTGTAAACGCGGATCCTCTTCTATCAGGAAAAGAGAAATTTAAACTTGATGTTAATTCTGTTTCTGCATTCATGACAGGGCTTAATATCGGTTATATCGGAGATTCAGGTTTCTCCGCTTCAGTTGCCCTGGGGAGCATGCTCTCTTCTCTTACAGGTTACGGGAGCCGGGCTTCTGCCAACGGTGTTGAAATGAAATCTTTTGTGCTGATTTTATCTTATAATATGTAGATTCCGGCAATATATGTTATTAGCATAATACTATGCAGATCATAAAAAATATCCTCCTTGTTGATGATTCAAAAATCCAGCAGAAGATGCTTAAATCACTTCTTGAAAAGGAGGGGTATAAACTCTTTATATCAGATACAGTCTCCGAAGGGCTTAAAATAATAGGCACTGAGATTATAGATCTTGTGCTTATCGATTTTTATCTTGCCGGTATTAATGACGGGACAGCTCTGGTGAAAAAGGTGAGGAAGTACGGATTTGATATACCGGTTTATGCGATTTCCGGTTCAGAGGAGAACAGCAGGGGACTGCTTGCCTCTGGATGTAATGGGGTTCTTTCTAAAGATCCTGCGGAGATAAAAAAATTTATTCTTTCGCTCCACGATTCAGCTCCCGCATAGATGCAGGTCAGGTACTCATCTCTTTTTTAAAGAACTCCTGCCTGATTTTAATTTCCTGAATTCTTTAGGGGTGAGCCCTGTGCTCCTTGAAAATGACCTGTTGAATGTGGTGGTTGAATTGAACCCCACAGATAGCGCAATATGAGTTATGGGGAGTTTGTCATCTCCGGTAAGAAGTTTTTTTGCCTCAGAAACCCTGTAGTCATTGATGAATGTGCTGAAGTTTTTTTTAACATCCCTGTTCAGGATCTCTGAAAGCTGCTGGATATTCATGTCCAGCATTTCAGCAACATCCTTTAATGAGATATCCTCGTCACGGTAAAGATGTTCCTCCTCCATGAGCCTGTTAAGTTTAACCACCACGGATTCCACATCCATACCTTTAACTTTTGATACCCTGTATTTTGCTTTTTTACGGAGGAGTGTAAATACTCCGTAATAATCGGGATCGAATTGTGCCGTGAAGAATATTCCGATAGTTGATGTATTCACAATGAATATTGCCGCCTTTGATAACCGGAAAGAAAAGAGGTCCCCCGCACCTAAGAGCAGTGTTGTAAAGATCATGGATGCCGCATAGGAATATCCGAGCCGCGCGATACCGATTTTAGGATCACTGCTGCTCCTCCATATATCGGTATTTTTTATAAGCAGGAGAAATATCCCGCCGCTGAGTATCAGTTTGGGAATAAAGTTTATAAAATGAACAAGCTTAAAGAAGAGGGGGAGAGATACGAATGATGGGTCAAGAATCGGGCGGAGTTCAATGAACTCTCTCTGAAATTCCGTGTTAACAATAAATGGCCCTGCTGCAAGAAAAATAAATACAGATAGAAGAATTGAGATGAATACAGCAGGCTTGAGTCTTATGCTGTCCTCAATTATTAATCTGTACCTGTAATAAAGTAGAAGAGATGAGGCCAGTGAAACAGGTATCAGATAGTATGAGATCAAATAATATCCCGGATAAGCTTTAGTTGAATATGAAAGAACCTGAAATATCCCCAGTCCCATGAAGAGATATGAAAAAAGATAAATATAGTTNNGCCTGCTTATAAACTGCGATGCCGCAAGTACAACCATGAAAAACTGGCCGAAGAAAAGGTATTGGTGATATAGTATATTTACAAATTCCATAGCTCACACTCTTTAATTTTTATAATCTTATATGTCAAAATATATTTTGCACAGATCTTTTTTCAGTCAGAATATATACTGAAGAGACTTACCGGCCGGTTTGTGTAATAAAACAGAATCCGGTTGAGAATAATTATGAACCGGAATGTCAGTTTGAACCTAATTATCCGGAGTAATATGATGAACTACATGTTAAATTCTATTCAGGAAAAATACAGAAGCAAGCTTATCTCTGCAGAACAGGCTGCTTCTATGGTGAAGGATGGAATGAAAGTTTCTTACGGCAGCTTTCATACAAAGCCCATCGATTTTGACGAAGCCCTGGCAAAAAGAATTGCCAATGGTGATTTCAGGCAGCTCGATATTTTTATAGTAGGAACAATAATGCCGGTGCCGCAGTCTCTCCTTAAAATGGCTGAGATGAGTGATAAAGGTGACTTCGGTTATAACACATCATGGTACGGCCCTCTTGAAAGGATGCTGCATGGTAAAGGTGTTGTGAACTTTGTCCCTATTCAGTACCAGGATGGAACAGCCACAAGAATTGAACCTGTGTGGCATGAGGACCTTCGCAGAGACATTGCTGTGTTCAGGGCCGGCTCAATGGACAGGTTCGGTAATTTTAACTATGGTGTAACAAACGGCGGCACAAGAAAGGATGTGATAAATACCCCGATTAAAATTGTTGAGGTTAATTCAAATTTTCCCACAGTTCTCGGCGGAATGGATGAGTCAATCAACATAGACGAGATTGATTATATTATTGAGAGCTCAAACCAGGAGATGTTCTGTATCCCGCACATGGAGCCTGAAGATGTTGAGGTAAGAATTGCGGAGAATATTATTCCCCTTCTTAAAGACGGTGTATGCCTGCAGCTCGGTATAGGCGGTGTTCCCAATGCAATCGGTAAGATGATTGCACAGTCCGACCTGAAAGATCTTGGTGTTCACAGTGAGATGTTCTGTGATGCGTTTCTTGACCTCTACAGGGCAGGTAAAATTACCAACATGAGGAAAAAACGCGACACAGGAAGAAGCGTTTTCACTTTCACTCTCTGCACAAAAGAGACAATGGATTTTCTCGACAACAATCCTCTTGTCGCTTCATATAACTGCGATTATGTGACAAATACATTCTCCATCGCACAGGAGGATAATATGTTCTCTATAAATTCAATCCTTGAGATGGACCTTGTGGGGCAGGCTGTATCTGAATCAATAGGCGCAACGCAGTATTCCGGTACAGGCGGTGCTCTCAGTTTTACAGCCGGGTCTTATGAGTCAAAGGGGGGGACTGCGGTTCTCTGCTTCCCGTCAACATTTAAGGATAAAGAGGGGAAGCTGCACTCTAAAATTAAAACGTCGCTCACTCCGGGATCAATAGTAACAATCCCCAGATCTGTTATAAGCACAGTTGCAACAGAATATGGCTGTGTGAACATTAAAGGGCTGGGATTATGGAGAAGAACAGAGAAGATTATCGGTCTCGCTCACCCGGATTTCAGGGATGAACTGATTAAAGAAGCGGAAATGATGAAAATCTGGAGAAAGAGCAATAAGATAGACTGATTTTTTTATTATGTGCCATATCCAGGGGGGCAGGCATTGCTCCTCCCGGTTTTTATACAGGCTCCTGTAATAGGGAGCTTTTCTTTTAATTAATTATTGCTTTTTTATACAGTGCCGTGAAATCTTGACATGTAATTCAAATTGACGGTTCCTGTTCAGTAATCAGATTTTAAAAGAGGTCCGAAATGAGTATAAACGCAAACGAACTCTATGATGAACTGAAGAAAAACATAACATCTTCAAGGCTCAAGGATATGAGTATTGAGGTGATATCCCGCTATAAAAAGAAGGACCATGGTTACCTCACGAGCCTTGCGGAACGTGTCGGTATAAGCTCCGCTGAAGCCGGAATAAGCAGGGTCTTTGCGCAGCTGATTCAGCTTTATCACCCCGACAGGCTTAAGAAAATTACCGGTGAAATAGAACTCCATAAAAAGAGCGGAAACGCCGAGGAACTGGCCCGGATTAAGGGGATCTACCTTGTTGACATGAAACGGGTGCAGGCAAAAGATTTCACCTTTAAAGCTGATGAAGAGTATCTCTACGATGATGATGAATCCAACTATAATGAATACGAAGAGTACTATGACGAAGAAGAGGAGATAACCACAGATCACGGGTATGATGATGAAATTACAGAAGAGATTGTCACCAGTGAAGATTACGGGTTTATTGAAGCTGTAAATGATCTCTATCTCGGTAATCTTGAATATGAACTGACTCTTGCTGATCTTCAGAACCTTGAGGGTGAACTCGACCTTTCCGGATTTGATCTCGAAGACCTCACCGGCGCGGAATACTGCCTGAATATATCCAGTCTTAATCTTTCAGGCAACAGGATCTACAGAATTCATCAGCTCGCGGGTCTGACAAAACTCGAAGTGCTTTATCTTTCAGATAACAGGATCGATGATATTACATTTATTGAAGGTCTCACTGAATTGAGGGAACTGGATATTTCATTTAATGATATTGAGGATATATCTGTACTTCTTGAGCTCCCGAGCCTGCAGTATATCAATCTTGTTGAGAACCCTGTAAGCGATGAAACAATTATCGAAGAGCTTCAGGATAAAGGGATAATTGTAATTTACTGAGGTTAATTCCATGGCAGTTCCAACATCCAGAACAAAAGATAAAGGGCGGATTCTTATTCAAGTTGTCTCAATAGACTGGCGTGAATAATGAATAACCGGAGAATTAATATCTGCCGTCCCGGATACGGAGCCTCATGTTCTCTCTGCTGCGGAAGTCATAATTACAGGATGCACCATGATGAAATAGAAGAGCTCTTCCATTCAAGGAGTGATGAGGGTTCACCTCGTCCATATCAGCATCCATATACTGTCAGCTATGAGAAACTTTATCGTGATGCCATGCAGTGCCCCCATGTCGGTTTATCTGACGATAATGAAGTTTTCTGCCTTATATATAGTGAACCTGATAAAAAAGGTGAACTTCTCTCATTTTTTAAGGGAACCTGCAGCAACTTCTATTGCCCCGCCTGGGATGTCCTTACTGATAAGCAGGTTGTTTTTGCGGCGCGTCTGATGAAAGACTGGTTCTATTACAGCCTTCTTATTAATGATATTGAAGCAGTTCAGAATCTTTGCGCATCATATAGTGCACCGGAGGATGTTCCGGAAGAAGTTCTTGATGAGTTAAAAGAGGATATACTGGATAGATTTATTGCTGAAGACGGGAAATGATTAATTTTTAAACCGGAATAAATTTTTGTCATTTTTGTTTAATTCGTTATATTAGTGGCAAAATGCGCTTTTGAACGGGAACCGTCTTGGATAATAAAGCAAAAACAATACTCCTTGTTGAGGATGAACCTGTTGTAGNNAGTAGCTCTTCTGGAAACCCAGCTCCTTAAGAAAGAGGGTTACAATATCATAAATGCCAGGAATGGTGAACTGGCCATATCCCTCGTAAGGGCCCATGCGAAAAAAATAGACCTTATACTTATGGACATAGACCTTGGTGAAGGGATGGATGGAACAGAAGCTGCCCGCGCCATTCTTCTTGATCATGAAATACCTGTTGTTTTCCTCTCGTCACATATCGAGAAAGAGATTGTTGAAAAAACTGAAAAGATTACATCATACGGCTACGTTGTAAAGAATACCGGAATTACAGTGCTTGATGCTTCAATAAAAATGGCGTTTAAACTTTTCGAAGCTCACACAAATATAAGCAGGCAGAAGATGGAGATTGTGTCATTCAATGAGAATCTTCAGGTTGCTTATGAAGAGATGGAAGCGGCTAATGAAGAGCTTATCAGATCTGAAAATGAACTCCTTTTAAGTGAAAGCAGGTACCGCCTTCTTTTTAATAATATGACAGCAGGTTTTGCCCTCCATGAGATAATATGTGATGCGGAGGGTAACCCGGTTGATTACAGGTTCATCGATGTTAACCCCGCTTTTGAAAAGCTTACAGGACTTGTAGCGTCAGAGATTATCAACAAAACCGCACGGGAGATACTTCCGGATATAGAAGAATTCTGGATTGAAACATACGGAAGAGTTGCTCTAACCGGTGAACCGGCATCTTTTTATAACTATACAATGGCTTTGCAAAAGCATTACGACGTATGGGCTTTCTCTCCTGAGAAGGGCAGATTTGCTGTTGTCTTTTCTGACATATCTGACAGGATAAAGGCTGAGACTGAGGTGGGGAGGCTCAGCCGCATCTATGAGGTCATAAGCCAGATAAATCAGCTTATTGTTCATGCCAGATCCAGGGATGCAATACTGGAAGGAGCCTGCCGTATCACGGTGGAAACCGGACAGCTTCAGATGGCGTGGATCGGGTTTGTTGATGAGGCGGAGCAGGTGGTGAGGCCAGTATGCTGGTATGGCATGGAAGATGGTTATCTTTCAAAAATAAAAAAAATTTCAATAAGCGATGTTCCCGAAGGGAGGGGCCCCACAGGCACAGCCATAAGGGAAGGGAGATTTTTCTGCTGCAATGATATAGAAAATGATTCCTGTATGACAGTATGGAGGGGCGAAGCCCTGAAGCGCGGATACAGGGCTTCCATAGCTCTGCCGCTTTCGTTCAATGGAAGGATTACAGGCACTTTTAATATATATGCACCTGAGGCGAATTTTTTCAGCGATTCAGAGATACGTCTTCTTGAGGAAGTGACAAGCGATCTATCTTATGCGCTTGAGATGGTTGATGCGGAGGAGAAGAGAAAAAAAGCTGAAGAGATGTACAGGCTTATTGCGGATAATTCCAGCGATACAATCTGGGTGATGACCCCGGATGGCCGGCTTACTTATCACAGCCCGGCTGTGATAAAACTCCGGGGCTACACACCGGAGGAGGCGAATCAGCTTCCAATGGGCGCTACTCTTGCTCCTGATTCACTTGCCCTGATCATAAGACTGATATCCGAAGACAGCCTCCGGCCGCCGTCACTAAGGCAGAATGAATATCTCCTTGAACTTGAGATGTTTAAGAAAGACGGAAGTACAGTATGGACAGAGGTTTCGGTACATGTACTCCGTGATGCTGAAGGGAATATAACCGGCTTCCAGGGGGGGACGCGTGATATAACAGAGAGAAGGCGGGCTGAAGGGGAATTGCGGAGGCTCATTATTGAGAAGGATATCCTGCTTAAAGAACTGCAGCACAGGGTGAAGAATAATCTCAAGGTAATATCAGGGCTCCTTGCTTTTGAATCTGACACGTTAAAAGGGGGCCGGAATGGAGAGGTCTTCCGGAACGCCATCAGCAGAATAGAATCCATGGCTGTAATTTATGAGTCGTTATACCTTTCTGAGAATATAGCTGAAGTTGAACTGCATAACTACATCAGATACCTTGCTGATTCAATTTTCAGCACATACAACATTCATTCCGCGAAAATAAACCTTACAACTTCACTTGACGAGGTTAACCTTGACCTGAGACGGTCAGTGCCGCTGGGGCTTGTTCTTAATGAACTGATTACAAATTCTCTTAAATATGCTTATCCCTATGAATCAGGCGGGGATATACTTGTGGCACTTTCAAAAAAAGGGCCCAGGATAACCCTTATGGTGGAGGATAACGGAGCCGGTTTTCCTGATAACTTTAATCCGTCATCTGACGCCAGTATGGGGTTCAGGCTGGTTAAAATGCTTACAGAACAGATTGGCGGTGAGCTTGATATTAATAGCAGAGCAGGCGCAAAGGTTTCGGTCAGTTTTCTTCTTTAAAAGAGTTTTTATTATATTCTGATTTCCACATATTGCCGATAATAAGATAGGGATTTATAATCTATCAAATTTCCGGAGTATGAAAATGATCAGAAAAACTGCAGTCTCTTTTTCCCTTGTATTTGCAATAGTATTTTACGGATGTGGTGGAGGCGGCGGGGGTGGTGCGGGTACAACCCTGCCTAAATTCAAATCCGGGGATAACGAAATAACTGACTACAGATTTGTTTCATCAAAAAATGGCAGCAGACTCTCTGCTGATACAGCAGGAGAGATTTCCGGAAATATTATAACAGTCACCGTACCCCACAGTTCAGATGTAACATCACTGGTGGCTGAATATGCAACAAACAGTACTGTAGTTGAGGTGAACGATATTCTTCAGGTTAATGGTGAAACCCCGAATGATTTCTCTGCACCTGTTCTTTATAATGTTACAGCTGAGGATGGAACTATCCGCACGTATACAGTTACAGTGGTGAAGGCCCCATCTACTGAGAAGGTGATCTCATCATTTACATTAAACGGGACTGAGGGTGTTATTGATCAGACAACAGGAGCAATTAATGTTCTCCTTCCGCCAAAATCTACGCTGAAAGATAAAACCGCGTCATTCTCAGCTATATGCAGCGGGATCGAAGTAAACGGTGTGGAGCAGAGAAGCGGCGAAACAGAAAACGATTTCACCACTCCTTTAATTTACATTGTGACAGCAGAAGACGGCAGCAGCAGGAACTATACTGTAACAGCCTCAGTGCTCCCTGCTGACTGGAAAGAGATAACATCATTTCTCTTCAGAAAATCAGAGAACGAATCACTCTCTGCTGACGCGGCAGGTGAAATTCAGGGTGAAACAATAAATATAGAATTACCTTTCGGATCATCAACTGAGGGACTTACCGCTTTTTTTACTACGACCGGTGAGAAAGTAATGATAGGTGAAGCCGGGCAGCTGGCCGGAGTTAATAAGAACAGTTTCAAAGAAACGGTCAGTTATAAGGTTATAGCTGAAGACGGCAGTGAGCAGATATACAGGGTTACTGTTTCTGTTGCGAAGAGCGACTCTAAAGCTATTACAGCATACAGGCTTGACGGTGAAAGCGCGGTCATAGATCCTGGAACAGGGGCAATTACAGTGGAATTTTCTGCGGAAAAGAATATCTCCTATCTTATTTCAGATTTTATCACAACCGGGGTATCTGTTAATGTAGATGGTAAAGAACAGGTGAGCGGTGTTACACCAAATGATTTTACATCTCCGCTGGTTTACACCGTCATTGCTGACAATGGTTCAACTGCTTACTACAATGTGTCAGTAAATAAAAATTCTGAGATTCCGGGGCTATGGAACTTCGAGTATCTTGAAAGCCCTGACTATACACTTCACGGTGCAGTGCTTACGCAGGGTCTGTCAGGTAATGCCCTGCTGTTTGACGGTTACGATGATTATCTGCTTGTACCGGATAGCGATGCCCTGACACTTGCAGAATCCGGTTCAATTGAAGTTGTGCTTAAGGTAATTGCCCACAGGGATTATGCGGGAATTGTTCATAAAGGAGTTAAAAAAGATTTCAGTGATGAGTCATACTCTCTTCAGTACTGGGGTAATGACGGGACTCTGAGGTTTCTGGTTACAGGAAGTAAAGGGGTTTATTCATACGCGGATAGTTCATCTAAACTTGAGCCGGGCGTATGGTACCATATAGTTGCAGCCTGGGATGCAAATTATGTAATGCTTTATATTAACGGTTCTCTTTCCGGTTCCGCAAAAAACAAAACAGGCCCGGTGCGTGACAGTAACGGGGGACTTGTCATCGGCGCCCAGCTCCCTGATCAATTCTATAATTCAACTTATAAGAATTTCTGTTTTAACGGAATTATTGACCGGGTGCAGATTTTCAGTAAATCATTAACTCCTGATGAAGTGACAACACGATACAGCAGTATCATGAAGCCTGCGGACACAGCACTCACAGCTTATCTTCTGAAGGTGGTTCCGCAGCAGAAGGGGATAGTGATAATACTGTTCGTATGCATACTGTTTGCTGTTTCCGGTCTTTATATATTCAACAGGTTGAATCACAGACACAGTTAATCTGTAAGACCATAAATTGCGGCGCGTTTAACTCCTCATCATTCAACCCCGGGGAGTTAAAGCGCTGTTTTAAAGATATATAGTCTGCTTCTCTTTTGCCGGATAAACTTTCAGCCCCGGCCCTGCAAGTTTTCCTGCCATTTCAATAAGTTCCTCAATCTGGTTATCAGTGCGCACAGGATCGTGATGAAAAGCGAAAAGATTTTTGACATTAAATTTATTGCACACTTCAACAGTTGTTTCTATGGCTGAGTGTCCCCATCCGACTTTGTTTTCATACTCTTCACGGTTGTACTGACAGTCAGCAACAAGCATATCAGCGTCATGTATGAGGTATGAAATATTCCTTTCATTAATTTTTTCTATTTCGGGATCATCAGAAATCTCGCTGTCAGTGGCGTAGACAAAAACTCTCCCCCTGTATTCAATTCTGAATCCCAGAGAAAGAGTGGGGTGTATCAGGTGAGTGAAATGTATGGTCACATCATTAATTGTAAAAGGCGATTCAGTAAGAGCATTGAATTTTATTGTGGATTGAAGGTCGTTAAGTGAAACAGGGAAATACTCCCTCTCCATCTGGCCGAAGATCAACTTTTCAAGAGCTGATACGCTATGCCCGCCGTAAAAGTTTATATTTGTTCCCGGAATGTAAGCCATTTTAAAAAAAGGAAAACCCTGGATATGGTCCCAGTGTGTATGGCTGATGAGTATCTGTATGTCGGCATTTCTCCCTTTGAATTCCTGAAGGAGAGAGTCTCCCAGTTCTCTGATACCTGAGCCTGCATCGAGAATGATAAGAGTATCACCGCAGCGCACTTCAATGCATGGAGTATTGCCGCCATACCTGATGAAGTTTTTTCCCGGTGTGGGTATTGAACCCCGGACACCCCAGAATTTTATTTTAAAATCTCTTTCCCGGTTTGCCATGAATTAAACCTTTTTGAATTTTGATACGCCATTAATAGTAAAAATCTTTTAAAAAAGCAACAGTTTATTTTAACATTGGATTACTTCTCCCCCTGAGTAAGTGTCCCGGTGCCGTGGAAAGGGGGAGATTTATTGTTCACTGAAGAATAGATCTTCTATCTTCAAGGATACAACCGGTAAAAAATCTTGACAAAAAATAAAGAAAAAATAGACTGCTTTATATGGTGATTAGTCGCCATTTTTTATAAAGAAAAGCGGAATGAATATTCATTTCGAAAGAGGAAGCAGCTTATCCCATGAAAAGTTATTCCTGAGTTTCATGGGATAAGTAATAAAATTTTTTATTAAATCAGCGAATCCAGGCTTAACTATTCTT
>DINC01000167.1 GCA_002425885.1 Spirochaetia bacterium UBA5550
TGTATAGATTTAGCACATTCATACAATATCTCTTAAAAACAGAGGGTATATCCGCTTTATGAAACAGTTTAAGAGATCAATACAGCATCAGGCATACTTAACTGATTATATGACTGATAATGACTGAACAATTTATACCTATGGAAGGTGCCGCATGAAACCGCTGAATTACATTTTTACAACAAACACCAGTCATGACAGAGGCCTGTTAAGCATACTATTCGGGAATCACAAACAGAACCGCCGCTCTGATAATACAGAGAAGAAGGTGGAACTGCCGGCAGTACCGGTATCAGCCGCATATCTCTTTACAATTTCACCAGATTATGAAAGCTTTAAAAATTCTCTAATCAATCTGAAGGGAAACTTTTCATTTGAAGTAGACGACATGGTTAACCTTGGTGAAGCTTACTTCGAGAAATATCCTGATAATTTCAATTCCTCAACCGCAGAAGAGATACATATCGGATACCGCATTGCACGGATATGCCTTATTGAAAAGATAATAAAGGAGATCCCCGGTGAAAGAAAATATTACTACCGTAAGATGTATTACAAATCCGCTGAAATTAATANNAGGGAAAGAGACTGTCTTTGATGATTACCTTCTTATAATTACTAACCTTGATGTCCTTTATTTAAAAATCTGCAGCATCCCCGCAAGCATGATAAAAGAGAGATATACAGGGGGGATAAGTATTTTTTTCAACATAGCCTATCTTTTCAAAACAGTTATTAAAAAATATGCGGATCCCTTAATGTAAAAAAGTTGATAGAGGTTTACCCCCTATTTTCTGTTTTTAATAAAAAGTCATTGAATCATTTTATCCGCTGTGAATCCTATAATCAGGATTCAATAAAATTCACAGGCGGATTTCAGATGAGCAATCTTTTCTATACACTGACACCTGACACGGTAATTAAAGCTGTTGAGAGCAACGGCTTTATTACTTCAGGACACTACATGGTGCTTAACAGTTACGAAAACCGCGTTTATGATCTCCGTCTTGATGAAGGCTCGCATATAATTGTAAAATTCTACAGACCCGGCAGATGGACAGAGGCTCAGATCCTCGAAGAGCACAGTTTCCTCAACGAATTGAATGAAAGTGAAATACCTGTCTGCGCGCCTCTTACTTTCCCCGGCGGGGGGACACTGCGGGATGCAGGTGGTATATACTTTGCTGTATGGCCCCGCACCGGAGGGAGAATCCCTGAGGAGCTCTCCGATGATGAGCTTCTCAACCTGGGGCGACTCATTGCGCGCATACACAATAACGGATCAGCAAAACCTTCTGAACACAGAATAAGGCTCTCTGCGGAAAGCTACGCGCTGAAGCCTTTAGATTTTCTCCTTGAAAATGATTTTCTCCCTCATCACATAAGAGCCAGATACTCAAATGCAGTGCGTGAAATTGCAGACATCTACAGTTCACTCTCCGCAGATGTGCCTGTTCACCGCATTCATGGAGACTGCCATCCGGGGAATTTGCTGAAAGGTATAAACGGCTTCTTCTTCCTTGACTTTGATGATTTTCTCACCGGCCCGGCAGTACAGGACATCTGGATGCTTATACAGTCCCGTGATGAAGAGGGGATCAGGCAGAGGGATATGCTTATCTCAGGTTACAGGGAGTTCCGTGATTTTGAGCATTCATGGCTCCGGTTAATTGAGCCGCTCCGCGCATTACGATATATCCACTACTCCACCTGGATTGCAAAACGGTGGATCGATCCCGCTTTCCCGCAGATATTTCCACACTTTGGTACTGACCGTTACTGGGAAGAGGAGACTACAGACCTGGAGGATCAGATCAATGTTATCTATTCAGGGGGAGAAGGCCTGCCGGAAAGAATAGAACAGAGTGAAGTTAAAGAGGAGAAGGAACTAACCAATAAAGATTTTTTCTGGGACCTGGAAGGTTAATTTCTGAATTACCTGAAATTTCTGTAACACCATTGTTCAATTGCTTCGCGAAGTTCAGCAGGTTTTTCTGTTGGTACCCAGTGATATGAATCGATAATTACAGTTTCACAATCAGAATAAGACCCGCACAAATCATTGACATCACATGACTCGCTGAAAAGCCTCCCTGAGGAAAAAATAAAAAGTTTCGGAACTGCTATTTTTTTCAGATCAGGCAGAGGCCTCAGAAGTTCACGCACACTCTGAAGATACGCCGCAACAGGGATATATCTGAGATCATAGAGAGGGGACCCGTACCGCTTCCTGAGAACCTCCGGTGTACCAGACTCCTCAATCAGCTCTCTCCCTGAACGGTCAAGCTCACGCAGATCAAGAGACGGAAGTTTTCTTCTGTAAACGCCTGAAAAATTAATTATCCGTAATAAAGCAATTAATGAACCGAGAAGAAGTTTGTGTCTCCCCAGCCTTTTAAGTACGCCGGTGAATGACTCTGAAAAGAGAGGCTCCAGCAGAACAATACCAATACATTTTCCAGGATATAAAGCTGCAAAATTAACCGCAATATTCGCCCCTAAGCAGTGCCCCCCCACTGCCGCATACTCATAACCCTCATTATCAAGTATTGCAGCAATATCGCCGCACCACTCCTCCATTGTGATTACACCACGAAAAACAGAGTTCCCATGCCCCCTGAGATCAGGAAGAATAATATCCCAGGACTCTTTTAAAGAAGTGAACTCGGCAAATTCAGACCATCGTGTCATATTGCTTGCAAGGCCGTGACACAGAATAATAACCCTCTTTTTAAATCCTCCGGAAACAATGCGGTAGGATATCCGAACCCCCTCTTCTCTCTCTATTATTTTAATTCTATCTGTCATATCTTTATCTGAAATTTTTCTCTCAAAAACCTTACAGCTTTATTTTACATCAAGAAACATTTTCCCTGTCTTTTTCTCAATAATAATAATGAAATCCAGCGGGTCTTCATTCTCACAGTTTGTATAATAGATATGCTTCCCCTGATATTTTGCAGTATATAACAGATCAGTGTTTATCTCTTCAACAAGGCAGAAGTCCGCTTCCACATGCCAGTATGTATTCACAATCTGCGATTCAATAAGAAATTCCGCCAGTTCAGGGGCCCTGAAATATTTAAAAGACAAGTCCCTGTATTTTCCTAAAAAGAATCTCTCTTCACTTTTTCGTGTTGCGTCACCACGCTTCAGTTCACTGAAAAGAGAAGACTCAACAGCAACTCTGTGAAGAGTCTCACTTCGCCCTATGATAAAAGCCCCTTCTTTTGAAAATTTCTCAAGGCCCGTGACCGGCTGATATCCGGAATTTTTCAATGATACTGAATTTATTGCTTTTGATTCCTCCTCCTCTTTATATGAAGAGGTGAATCCACGCCAGGGATTTTTATCGCGGGTAATCTGATATCTCTTTATACATTTATTCTCTTTCATCACATTCTCCCCCCCTTCAGCATTAACGGACAGCAGAAACGGAAACATTAAAAAACAGAGAACTGCTGAATAAACGGCATGACACTTTAAGGCCATAATGCACACCCTCAACCAGGAGATTTATTTAAAATATACTTTTGAAATAGCGAAGTCAACCGGAACATAGGGAAAGCCGCCATGTGCCGGTGTTTATTTCCCCCTTTTTGATCCCGGAGGGCCCGGCATTCCCCGTCTCTTTTTCTCTTTCTTTTCCGCTTTCGCAGGAGCGCTGTATGCCGCTGTTATTCGAAGCAATTCAGCTTTTCCAATATCACCGCTCAGAAAACCGGCAATCCCGAGTTTAATCTCCTTAGGGAAAACATCCCAATACCTTTTCTTCCACTCCATGCCTGAATTCATGTCTGATTCTATAAACTGTACAACCATTTCCATAAGAATGTCCGGCGGGATTTTTTTAGCAATAGCCGTACTGCTGCTGTCAGGAACCATCTGATTAACAATTGCATTCAGCTCCCTTTCAGTAATATCAGGCTTATATTGAAGAGCAAGCTGCACCACCAGGTCACGTGCCATCTTCTTCATGTTGAGATTTGCCATCCCCAGCTGTTCCTGGATCTGCTTCGACATATTTTTTGCCATGGAATCAAGATTCAGACTCCCATTCAGGCCCGGTGGTTTTCCCGTTTTTTTATCCCGTTCATCAAGAAGACGGTACAGCTCCTCCATCTCTTCAACTGAAGCATTTCTGAGAAAACGGTCCAGGAGATTATTTTTTATATCATCATTCTTCATAGTTCCCTGGGTAACATTTTTTTATTTTTCAGAATTCCCTGCAAATAAATCGTTTTCATAATAAACATAGTATCAAAAAAATAGTATATTATAATCGTTTTAACGCTCCATCTAAGGTAAGCTTAGATCCCCCTCAGAGAGGCGGAGAGTAATAGGGTTGTAAGGGGCTCTGCCTCTCAGATCATTATAATAATCAGATTTGCAGCAAGTCTACTAATTTAGAATATTTATACATNNTCTTTTTCTGCTTTTTATAATAATAATTTTCTTTTTGTTTTTCTTAAGCAGGATGAAAGGCTTATACTACTCAATGCAGAAATACCGTCTGTTTTTCAACAAATCACCTGATCAGCAGCTCCTTATTATTGATGGAAAAATAACTGAATGCAATAAAAGCGCTGAACTTCTCTGGAAACTGAAACGCTCCGATATCATAGGCCGCCCTCCCGGAATTCTCTCACCGTCACAGCAGCCGGACGGAAGCGATTCGCTCCAGAAAGCTTCCGAATATTTGAATGAAGCAATAAAAGACGGAATAAAAATTGCAGAATGGCAGCATATACGCCCGGATAAATCGGTTTTCTGGATTGAAGTGATCCTCTGCGCAGTACAGTTTTTCAGAAAGACCGGAGTTATTGCAACAGTCCGGGATATAACAGCAAGAAAAATTGCCGAAGAAAAACTTATCATTGAGCAGAAAAGAATGAGGGAGATTATTGATCTTGTGCCTCATTTCATATTTGCAAAGGATTCTGAAGGAAGGTTTTTCATTGTAAACAAAGCAGTAGCTGAGGCATACGGCACAACTGTAGAAGAACTTACCGGAAAATGCGATTCTGACTTCACCTCATCAGAAGAAGAAGCTGACCATTTCAGGAGAGGGGATCTCGAAGTAATTAACTCCGGGGAGATGAAAACAATCCCTGAAGAGAGGATCACTTATGCTTCGGGTGATATCCATATACTCAACACTGTTAAGATCCCCTTTACCCTTTCAGGTACTTCGACTCCTGCTGTTCTCGGTTTTTCCATGGATATAACTGAAAAAATTACTGCTGAGCAGGCCCTTAAACAGAGTGAAGAAAAATTCCGGATTCTCGTAGAGAACATAAGTGAAGTCATATTTTCATCCGATATAAACGGAATTTGTAACTACATAAGCCCTGTAATAGAGAAGCAATTCGGTTATAAACCTGATGAGATAACAGGGAGATCCTTTGAAGTATTCACATTTCATGAAGATATCCCGGGTCTACACGCAGATTTTAAAAAGACCATAGAAGGGCATGGGGAACCTTATGAATTCAGGGTACACGCAAAAAACGGTGAAACCCGCACAGTAATCTCTTCCAGCACGGTCTTATATAATGAAAATAAACCTGCAGGGATTATAGGGATTATTACAGACATTACCTCTATTAAGGAGAAAGAAAATGCACTCAGGCATGCATTGAACTACAGGAGAGCTATTCTTGATCAGACTGCTGTTGGTATTGTTATTACATATCATGACAGGATTATTCATGAGGCTAATCAACGTGCTTGTGAAATTTTCGGATACTCTCAGGATTCTTTTATCGGAATGAGCTTCAGAAGAATTCATATCTCCGAAAAAAATTTTGATGAGTTCGCTGTTTCTTATGATCACCTGAATAAACAGGGGATGGTTGCTCTCGAAATACCATTTCGCAGAAAAGACAACAGACAGATCTGGTGCTATACATGCGGAACATTCCTTGATCCGGAGAACCCCGACAGAGGTATAATCTGGACAATTGTTGACATATCCGATTTGAGGAATGCCCAGGAGATAATCCGCTCCTCGCAGCAGAAACTCTCTCTTCTGATACAGCAGACCATACTTGCTGTTGTGGAATGGGATATAGATTTCCGTGTAAAAAACTGGAATCCAGCTGCAGAAAGGGTTTTCGGATACAGCATAAATGAAGCTGCCGGTAAAACCGCTGATGAGCTTATACTTACTGAAAACTCAAGGCTCCAGGTTATGAGCGTCTGGAAAGAACTGATTTCCGGTAAGCAGAGTGAAAAAACCAGAAGCCACAACCGTACAAAAAACGGTGATATTATTATCTGCGACTGGTACAGTACCCCCATAATAGATAATTCGGGAGTGGTTATTGGTGTTATATCTATGGCTGATGATGTGACACAGAGAGAAAAGATGAACCAGTCGATCATAGAGAGCGAACAGAAACTTGATGCCCTAATAAAGTCAGCCCGTGACGCGGTTATCCTGATAAATCATAAAGGTGAAATAAATCTGTGGAATGATGCTGCATCAAAAATTTTCGGTTACACCACGGACGAAGCTTTAGGAAAAAATCTCCATACTCTCATCACTCCTCCACGTTTTCTGGAGGCTTATATCGACGGATTCCGAATTTTCAGAGAGACAGGAGACAGCCTGATTCTGGAAAAAACAATTGAAATGACAGCGATGAAAAAAGGGGGGGAGGAATTCCCTGTTGAACTTTCACTCTCATCCTTAAATGTCAGTAACGGATGGTCAGCAGTAGGAATTGTCCGGGACATAACAGAACGGCGCAGGTATGAAAATGAACTTTATGAAACAAATCAGCAGCTAAGTGAACTGACAGAAGCTCTGACATACCAGGCCTTTTACGACTCACTCACTGGTATATTCAACAGGCGTGCCATACTGGAACATCTTGAAAAAGAACACTCCAGGATACGACGCGAAGGTGGTACACTCTGCGCAGGAATACTGGATCTCGATCACTTTAAAGTAATAAATGACACTTACGGCCACCAGGCAGGAGATGAAGCATTAAAAACTTTCGCGGAAACCATTAAAAAAAACCTGCGTGAATATGACTCAGTCGGCCGTTATGGAGGGGAGGAATTTCTGGTTGTTGCTTCAGGATGCGATGAAAATGATGCCATTGTGCTTTTTAACAGGCTTTGCAAGGCAGTAGAAAAAGGTGTTCTAATACATAATAATCAAAAGATCTTAATTACTGTAAGCGGAGGTGTATGCATGGTCGGTCCTGATATGTCAATCGATGAAACACTTGCAGCAGCAGACTCCTCACTATACAAGGCGAAAACATCCGGACGTAACACCATTTTTTATAACTGGAAAGAGGAGTAAATTAGCAAACCGTTAAAATATCTTACTATAGCATTTAATATTTTAAAATAATGGATCT
>DINC01000046.1 GCA_002425885.1 Spirochaetia bacterium UBA5550
GAGGCGTAGCATGCTACGCCTCTACAATCTACATTCTACATGATTATTGCAATCCTACATTAACTTTAAATCAGGCCTCTTTTCTTAGCCATCTGAATCATCTGGTCCCTGGTATTTACCGGAACAGATTTTCTGCTTCCCTCAGGTTTTTCGTTTAGCTTCACAGCTTCGTAATTACATGTCATAAGGCAGAGCCCGCAGCCGATACAGCGATCAAGGTTCACTTCAGCTTTACCTGTATCATTCATGAAGATCGCTTCCATGGGGCAAATCTCTTTGCATGCCTCACACCCTATACAGTCGTCCTGAATTATCGATGCAAAATAGTTGGAGAAAACAAATTCTGCAGGTTTAGGATTTGCCTTTATCGCGCCGAGAACCGCGCAGCAGTCACCGCAGCAATTGCACAGACCGGTGGGATTCTGTGAAGTCGCGGGCTGCGTAACACACCCGGCTTTCTGAGCTTCAGCAACGATCCGGAGCGCCTCTTCCTTCTCAACCCTTCTCCCTAAGTTATTATCTATATAGTATTGCGCCATTGATCCGAACATGAAGCATGTTTCGATGGGCCTGCCGCACCCTTCATCCAGTAGTGTTTTATGTTTTCTGCAAAGGCACTCCGCCACAACAATCAGATCGCTATTATTAAAAATAGCTTCAACGTCATTATACGCTGCAATGTGACGTTCAACCTCAACATATTTCTGTACAGGTATCACCCGCAGAAAATTCTCAGCGTTATCCGCAATATTTCTGTTATATGCTTCTTTAAAGAACTGCTGCAGGAGAATGGAAAGCTCCCTGTCCACACGCTTTATCTGAAACTCCGCAACTCCATGCATAAAGGGTATTGCTCCATACCTCACCTTGCCGCCGGAATCCTGCCTGAAGATAAGTCCTTTTGACGCCAGATCCTCAAGTTTTTGCTTAATACTATCAGAAGAAACATTGAGACGTGCTGCAATATCATCAGTTGATTCAAGCCTCAGAGAAAGGTTAAGAAAAAACTCAGCGTCTGATTCAGTGAATAATTTTTTCAGCAGGGTAATTTCGATGCCTGACTTTGTTGCAGGGAAACCGAAGGAGTATGTATCAAGTCGTTCCCTGAGCTTTGTATATATGCTTTCCATTTTATATCCCCCTTTTATATGTTCTGAGATATAAAAAACAGGATTATGAAATTTTACAAGTATTTATTGCTGCACTTCAATTTTTCTGATAAAATCAGGGTAGGGTTATGATTACCTTTTTTCTAAATTTATGATCAAATAACCGGTAATCCCCTACCTCATTAGCCTTGCAGCAAACCCCTTTTTAAGCTCTATGGCTGCCTCAGGGCAGATCTCCGCGCAGCAGTAGCACCTTATACATTTAGAATAATCGTAAGCGGGGACTTTTCCGTCAGTGCTTTTATCAATGGCATTTGCCGGGCAGATACCTCTGCACTGGTAGCAGAGTGTGCATTTCTCCGGCTGCGGGACAGGTTTCTCCACCAGAAGATTTTTGAAAAACGGAGAATTAAACGGCCATGCTGAAACCATAGATTTTGACTTAGGCGGTATAAAGCTATTGCTGAAATCTGAAATTGAATTTCCGGCAACAGTAATCTTATCAGGTGAGCTGAATCCGTAACCCCTCTTTTCACCCTCTGTGCAGACTCCGGATCTTTTAAGATCAAGACCTGCCACCCGGATAGCTACAGAGTCAACAGCTATGGCATCGTATCCTGCTATGATTGCATTTGCGGCTTTCGGTTTTCCTGAAGCGCCGGGCCCCTCACCCTCAAGTCCAAGTATACCGTCCATAATATGCACTGTACCCTGGTTCTGCAGGTAATACCATCCTCCGTAAAGATCAAGGAGGAAGGAGATAAACTCCGGTGCGCTGCTTGCCCTGATATGCCACTTCGATTTCTCCAGCCCGTGAATTGAGCCGAAGAGATTTTTTACCGCCCCTGTAAAATATGTAAGTGAGTGAGTTTTAAGCTTGGGAAGATTAAATATATAATCTGCTTTTACAAGATCTTCTGCAACATGGAAATATTTATATTTCACGCCAGACTCATTCCTCAGATTCGCTGTTATTTTTGTATCACTGATACGCACCTTCTCTTCAAGGAGGATCTCCATGTACCCCCCTTTACCGAGAACCTTCTCAAGAGGAATAAAAGCCGGGCACTCAACCAAAACCGGTTCTCCGCCATAGGCCTTTATAAATTTAATTACCGCACGGAGAAATTCAGGATGAGTTGTAATCCCCTTTTCCGGGGCAGCTGTTGTAAGGAGATTCGGTTTAACTGCAACTGTTGCCCCTTTAAGCCCTGTAGGATCAAAATTAATGTTTTCGAGAGACCTTTCTATCTGATGATAAAGCAAAGGGGCGTCATAAGACTCCCCTTTTAATAATGATACCATGCTCATAAATTTTTACCTGTTTAATGGAGAACATCTTCGTTGGATGGGTAGTAGTGCTTCCTTGCCCACTCAAGCCTCTTCTTCTCTTCAGGAGTTAGGGAGCTCATCCCGCTCCTGGCTATTTTACCAAGAATCTCATCGATGATCTTCTTGGCCTCAATTCTTGTATCTATCTGTTTCTTCTTCTGTTTCAGCCTGAAGCCTTTTGTAATCCTTTTAAAAAAAGAGAGCTTAATCACATTGGATTTTGTTCTGTTTTTCATGAATGAGCGATATAGAATAAATCCTGTAATAAGGCCCCCTACATGCCCTACGTGGCTGATATTCCCACCCGTGCCGGCAGCAGATGAAAGAGTACCAAAAAACTCAACAAGCCCGAAAGCTATGAGGAGATATTTAATCTTTATAGGAAATAGAAAATAAAGGAGCACTTCACGGTTCGGCCATGTGAGGCCATAAGCAAGGAGAATAGCGTATATTGCACCTGAGGCACCGATTGTCACAGCGGATGTACCGAATCTTAAAGCGACATAATAATTCATTACCGCAATGAAGAAACCTGCGCCTATCCCTGAAAGAATATAATACCTGAAAAATCTACCCTTCCCCCAGATCTGCTCAAGCTCCCCTCCGAACATCCAGAGCCCCAGTAGATTAAAGAATATATGGAGCCACCCTCCATGAAGAAACATATATGTCACAGGCTGCCACAGCATAAAACTCTGCGCAAAACCTCCATGACTAATACCGAATATCGCTTCCAGCATATTGGGGGAAAAGAGCCCCGCTATCTGCTGTAATATAAATACCGAGCCGTTGATGATCATCAACTGTTTAACAGCCGGTGTCACCGGCCCTCCGAATCTGATATTCATGCTTCTCTGATGCATTATGCTTCTCCGGTTTCCTGTTCAGAATATTTTGTTCTTATCTTATTGAATTCGTCGGCATTCTCTATAAAAAGATTGAAGAGTACCGGATCAAATTTCCCCACCTCACCCTTCATTATGTCAATCGCTTTCTCATGCGGATAGGCTTCTTTATAAGGCCTGCGGGATGTGAGTGCATCGTAAACATCTACTATTGAAACAATCCTTGCGGTCAGGGGGATGTTCTCCCCTTTGAGACCTTCAGGGTACCCTTTGCCGTCCCACCTCTCATGGTGGTAAAGAATTATATCCATGGCCATACTGAGAAAATAATCAGTCCCCTGGTCTGCGGAAGCATTCTTCAGGGCATCAAAACCTATCACAGTATGTTTCTTCATTATTTCAAACTCTTCAGTGGTCAGGGAGCCTTTTTTAAGAAGGATCTCATCAGGTATACCAACCTTCCCTATGTCATGAAGAACAGAAGAGTCATAAAGGTCCCGCAGAAACCTGGCGTTTATTTCAGGATGATCTCCGTCATATTTATNNTTATAGAGCTGTAAAAGAAGCACCGAGTAATTCCTTATTCTCTCAAGATGATCCCCTGTTTCAGAATCCATTGCATCAGCAAGGCTGCCAAGGGCAAAGATAGTTATCCTCTGTGTTTTAAGAACCTCCTCGGTTCTTTCGGAAACCATCTTTTCAAGATTGCGGGAATGGTTTTCTATCTCCTTCATTAGCTCAGCACGCTGGACGCTCAGGGCTATCTGGCCCACTATTGATTTAACAAAAGTTATATGATGATCTTTAAAAGATGACTTATAGCATGACATAAAAAGAATTATTCCGCGCACCTGGTCTTTGAGCTTAAGGGACACAGCAAGTATAGAATTTATGCCGTTCCGGAAAAGCTCTTTAAGTACATCGTGAGCATCGTTAGTTTTAATATGGGAGCCGAGATCAGATATATTGACAAAGTCCCTCTCCTCCTCTATATATTTCCCTACGGTAAACTGTGAAGCAAGGAACCTGTCACCCTTGCGGATTATGCTGTGAAAAAAACCGTGGTTGAATATTACATTTTCAACATTGAGAAATGTATTTGTTTCATTGAGGAGAGTCAGCATCATACCGTCAAAGGGGATAACCTTTTTAAGAGAGATATTCAGCATACTGAAAATCTGATCTGTGCTTTTACCGCTGTTGAGCATAGATATAATCTCGTTAATTCTTTCAAGCTCAGCAAGGTGCCTCTCCCTCTCCTCTCTGAGTTTTCTGCTTTCAACAGCGCGCTTTATGGAATACTCAAGTATACCGAAATCCTCGATTGGCTTGTACAGAAAATCATAAGCCCCGGCCTTCAATGCCGCAATTATATCATCATTGGTTCCCTGCCCTGTAAGGACAATCTTCGGGATTGAGGGAAATTCACTGGACATGGTCTGCAGGAGTTCCCTCCCTCCAAGCCGGGGCATCTGAAGATCCGTAAGCACCAGATCAAACGGATAAGAGTTCAGCTTCTCAAGTGCGCCCCGCCCGTCCTCTGCTGTTTCAACATAATACCCGAGTCCGGAAATATACTTTTTAAGAATTTTCCTCACAAGGGGATCGTCATCCACAACAAGAATGCTCTGCCCTGTCTGTATTTCATTAACTGTCTTCATCTGCATGTAAACGCCTGTTCTTTTAAACTTTATCATCCGGCAGCGAGTCAACAATTTTTAACGGGAGAATAATTTATAATCTAAATTAAGCGCCAACTATCCGTTAATATAATATACATGAACTTCACGGAAAGACAGGGATTTTTTTATTGCCCTGCAGGCTATTATTTTTAATTAATCCAGAAATAACAATTACCAGGAATAAAATCAATGTATTTAGCATATGACATAATCGTAATAGGTGCAGGACACGCCGGATGCGAAGCAGCTCTTGCCTCCGCAAGAATTGGACTCAAGACCCTTATGCTTACAGGGAACCTCGACACAATTGCACAGATGAGCTGCAACCCGGCAATCGGCGGAATAGCAAAAGGGCATCTTGTCAGGGAGATAGACGCCATGGGCGGCGAGATGGCTATGAACATTGACGCCACAGGCATACATTTTAAAATGCTTAACAAAAGCAAGGGCCCTGCAGTTTGGGCCTTAAGAGCTCAGGCGGACAAAAAAGCATACCAGTTCAGAATGAAAGAGGTAATGGAGAAACAGAAAAATCTGTTCATCATTCAGGATATAGCAGAAGAGATACTTGTGGAGAATAATGAAGTCAGGGGTGTAAAAACAACGAGACATAATGAGCATTATTCAAAAGCTGTAATTCTCTGCGCCGGTACATTCATGAAAGGGCTTATTCATATAGGAGAATACCAGGAAAAGTGCGGAAGGCTCGCGGACTTCTCTGCGGAAGGGATTTCGGACTCTTTAAAAAAAATAGGACTCAGGGTCGAACGGCTGAAGACCGGGACACCTCCGCGCGTAAACTCCGACACAATAGATTTTTCAAAATGTGAAGCCCAGTACGGGGATGAAGACCCTGAACCCTTTTCATACACAACAGAAAAGATCACTGCCAGGCAGATACCCTGCTGGATTACATACACAGATGAAGCAACGCATGAATTTATCAGAAACAATATCCACCGCTCCCCTCTTTATGGCGGAAAGATAAAAGGTATAGGCCCGAGATACTGTCCTTCAATCGAAGATAAGGTCGTACGGTTTTCTGATAAAAGCAGGCACCAGTTATTCCTTGAGCCGGAAGGGATGCATACGAACGAGTATTACATCAACGGTTTCTCCTCTTCCCTGCCTGAAGAGGTTCAGCTCCAGATGATAAAGACAATTCCGGGGCTTGAAGAGGTTCACACGATGAGGCCGGCATACGCTGTTGAATATGACTTTGTCCCCCCGGAGGAGATATACGGGACTCTTGAAACAAAAAAGATTTCGGGACTCTATCATGCGGGGCAGGTAAACGGGACATCGGGATATGAAGAGGCAGCTGCACAGGGACTTATAGCAGCCATCAATGCCGCATCAAAAATTATCGGGAAACAGCAGATAATCCTCACGCGGTCTGAGGCATACCTTGGCGTTCTCATAGATGATCTAATTACCAAAACAATCACTGAGCCTTACCGCATGTTCACATCAAGGGCGGAACACCGCCTGCTGCTTCGCCAGGACAACGCTGACAGAAGACTGATGAAATACGGGCACAGCATAGGACTTATTTCTGAAGACAGATTTCTTCAAATGACAGAGAAATATAATGAGATAGACGCAATTATCAACAGGATCAAAAGCCGTGTAATCGATGTCGATGACCGCATTCTCTCGATACTGAGAAAGAAAGCCCCTGAACTGGAAATGAGAGGAAGAACTCCTCTGGATAAAATCATCAAAAGACCTGAACTCGGAATAAACGAAGCACTTGAAGCAGCCGATGAACAGTGCAAACCGGAAATAGCCCCCATCATTGAGATGGAGATTAAATACGAGGGATATATATTCAGAGACCTTGAAAGAATAAAGAGAATAGAAAAAATGGAATCAAAAAAGATTCCGGATGATTTAGACTACTCTGCGGTTAACGGCCTCAAGAATGAAGCCAGAGAAAAACTTAAAAAGTTCAGGCCTCAGACAATTGGACAGGCATCACGGATATCAGGAGTTGACCCCTCTGACATATCTATACTTATAGTTCATCTTGAAATTCTCAGCAAAAAAGGGTGAGGTTCCACGTGGAACATTTTTACACAGAAATCATTTCATCTCTTTTCCCGGCATGCAGAGTAGACAAAGAGAAAGCCGTAAAACTTACCAGGTTCGGCAAACTTATTCTCTCGGAAAACAGTAAATACAACCTGACGGGGCACAAGAACATTGACGACATTATTCACGGACTGATAATAGACAGTCTGACCCCAGTAAAATTTTCGAATGTTCCACGTGGAACATCTGCCGCGGATATGGGAACGGGCGCGGGGATTCCGGGAATCCCCCTTGCAATTATTTATCCTGAAATTGCATTCACACTGTTTGACTCTAACAGTAAAAAAATACGCTTTATTGATTACGCCATTAACGAATTGTCTGTTCAAAACGTGAAAGGGGTCTGCGGAAGACTGGAAGATACAGCACGTGAAAAAGAATACCGCGAAGCGTTTAACATTGTAATTTCACGTGCGATGTCCGATGTTTATTCTGCCGGGGAGCTATGCTCCCCGTTCCTTAAACCCGGCGGATACCTGTACCTGTATGTAAGCGAAAAACAGAAGCAGCTCCCCTCCCCTGCTGTTGAACATCTTAAGAAAGTTTCTCTTGATATCATACCTGACGGCAGCATTGAATCTCCTCTCTTAATAAATACTACGTCAGGTCTTCTGCTTCATAAAAGCTCTCCTGTTGCCGATATTTACCCGAGAAGAATATCAGCAATACGGAGAGGCGCTGCAGAAATTGAAAAAATTAACAGGTAGTATCCTGCTTATATTAATCCTTCTGTCCTGCGGCACAGGGCAGAAGGGTACCGAACCGCGCGATGTTACTCTTATTATACCCGGAAAATCCGCTGAAGGATTTATGCTTAATGATGCCGTAAACATTGAAGAGGGTGCGGCTTTGATTGAAACTGAATCTGTTCCTGAAGCTCTTTCTTTCCTGACAGGGAACAACAGTATCCCCTTTGCCCTGTTCAGAAATATTATCTATATGAGAAGCCGTTATGCTCTATTCACAAACAACGGGATAATAACAGCAATAGCCGGGCTATCCCCCGCAAGCCGCGTTACTGATGACGCTGTTAAACTGACAGAGGGTGTTGACAGCTTTATAATGAACTACGGTAATTCCGGACTGACTATGGTTAAAGATGATACTCACAGGATCTATATTTATAAACAGGCGGGGATAGCGATCTTTGACGATGACAGTGATGATTCAATAGATATGTACCTCATCTTTCCGCCTGAACAATAGATAAATCCGGCACCTGAGTAAGAGACATAAACCTGGCGTATGCTCCCGCTATCACATACTCCGGGGTATAATGCTGCTCACATGGACTTTTCCAAAAGCGACATAAGACAAATGATTAAGAATAAATTATTATTGAATATCCTTCATGCATTCACTGAATAAGACGATAATATAAATGGTTTATTGTAAACCCGCACTTCTCTCTCAGAGAGAGGTGGATTTAAGGGGCATCATTCCTTAGACTCTCCACTCCGGAAAAGATTTACAATGAGCCTGATAAATTTTTATTAATAAGCAGAGAGCTATGAACAGTATAAATATCGATTTCCGGAAGAGCGGCGGGATGGTCCCTGTGATCATTCAGGATTATCAGACAGGTGAAGTCCTTATGCTTGCGTATATGAATGAAGAGGCCTACTCTCTTTCAATGAAGACAGGCCTTGCCCACTACTGGAGCAGATCAAAAAACAGAATTTGGAAAAAGGGCGAGGAATCGGGACACATCCAGGAAATTAAAGAAGTCAGGATCGACTGCGACAGCGACACAATCCTGATGAAGGTAAACCAGGTTGGTGATGCTGCCTGCCATGAGGGATACAGGAGCTGTTTTTTCAGAAAAGTTGTTAATGATAAAACTATTATAGAAGGTGAGCGAATATTTGATCCTTCGAAGGTTTATAATAAAGAATGAAATTAGAAGATCTTAAATCTATCGGTGAGAAAGTATATGAATTGCCTCGCGGGGGTTATATTGTAGACACCCCTTCAGGATATCTTCAATTCGGCTCTCCTCCCGAAACGATTAAAGACACAATGCTTCTGCCGGGTGGAGTTCCTGAAATTTTTGTTCTCCCTGAAAAGATGTTCAACTGGACAAAGGGTATAAGTATTGGTGAAATTGAATTTCCTCTCTACTTCAATTATTTCATCCGCAGCAAAAAAACAATTATTATATGCAGGGATTATCAGTTCCCTAAGGTAAAGAGGGTTCTGGAGGAATCCCTTTTCGGTCCCGAAAGCTTTGATTTAAGTGATGACTATTCAGAAACTGAAGAGGAAAATATTGCTGATATAAAGTCTGAGATGGAATATTTCAGGAAAGGGAATAAGCTCTCCAATATGCTTCAGTTCGGTATATTTAAAAACAATAAATTCTCGTACAAGGGGCTTGCGGTTTCCATTGCTGAAAACGGCGATTACAAAGTCCATTTTAACGGGGAGTTTCTTGGAGATGTTCCCGGAGATATGGAGTATAAAACAACCTACAGAATCGGGGAGAGGCTAAGTGAACCATACATCCCTCCCCTCTTCGGCGTAACATGTCTTGGCCCAAGCCACGGTTTTGATCCTGAAGAAAATACTTCAGGTTTTATAATCTGGCTCAATCACCAGGGTGTAATGGTTGACCCTCCGGTTAACTCAACAGAATGGCTTGAGGATTCAAACGTAAGCCCCAAGTTCATAGACAGTATTATCCTCACCCACTGCCATGCTGACCACGACGCAGGGACTTTCCAGAAAATTCTTGAAGAGGGCAAGGTTACAGTTTATACAACAGAAACTGTGATGAAAAGCTTCCTGAGAAAATACGCTTCACTGAGCGATGTTGAGCCTCAATATCTCAGCAGGCTGTTCGATTTTCACCCGGTAAAAATTGGTACCCCGATATATATAAACGGCGGCAAGTTTGAGATGTTCTACACTCTCCACTCAATACCTACAATCGGTTTCAGGATGGAGTTCCAGGATCAGTCATTCGTCTACACATCTGATCACAACAATTCACCGGAACTGCACAGGGAGCTTTATGAGAAGGGGGTTATTTCAAGAATCAGGTATGGAGAGCTCTGCAACTTCCCATGGGATTCAAAAGTCATATATCATGAATCGGGAGTGCCTCCGCTTCACACGCCGATTAAATACATGACCTCTCTCCCTGAAGATATACAAAAACGGATTGTAATATATCATATAGCAAAAAAAGATTTTCCCGATGACACAATTCTTAAGCTTGCTCAGTTCGGTATGGAGAACACTCTCTACTTTGAAACCGAAGCCCCGCCATACGAGGAAGCGTCACGTATTTTAAGCGTGTTCAAACGGCTGGATTTCATGCAGGACATGCCGATATGGAAAGCCCAGGAGTTTCTTGATATCGCCGAAATTAAACGCTACTCCAAGGGTGAACGGATTATCGAAAAAGGGAGCGAGGGGAACGAGTTTCATATAATCTACTCCGGCAACATCTCAGTTGACAGCGGGGGCCTGGAGAACAATAAAATATACGGGGCTTATGACTACTTCGGCGAGGTTGCTCTCATCACTGATCAGAAGAGGGCTGCTCATGTCTATGCAGCAACAGATGTAATACTGATATCCATTGAAAAAAATAAATTTCTGAATTTTATAATCGGTACAGAATTTGAGAAAATACTTAAAAAGGTTGCGGAGATTAGAAGCAGTGAGACATGGAATCTCCTTTCTATCAATCCCATGCTCCGTAGCTGCACCTCTACTCAAAAGACATGGCTTGAATCTATCTTTAATAAATGCGGTATAGTTGACCCCGGAATATTTCTCATGGAGGGTGAACCACTTAAAAGTATCTATCTCATAAGGGATGGTGAAGTTGATGTACGCAGGTGGAACATTCTCATAGGGAAACTCGGTAAAGGTGATTTTATAGGTGAACCTGACAGGCTTTACCTGAACCTTGAATCACAATATACATATATCAATAACACACCCCTGAGCCTCTATGAAATAAAAGGTGAGGAATTAAAATATTTTCTTGATAAAAATCCCGGTTTAATCGTGAAATTCAGATATGATTTCATGGTAAAGAGATGATTAAAAAAGTATCAATTAATTTCAGGCCGGACGATGCTCACTCAATTCAGATTATAAAAAAAATATGCACCACACTTACAGAAAGGGGGATAAGTATTGCACTCCCCTACTACAGCATTTTACACAACGAAGGACTTGAACATTATATAATGGACGATGAGGAATACCTCTCGCCCGACCTTGCAATAGCAATTGGCGGAGACGGCACATTCCTTAAAACAGCACGCATTTTTCTGGAAAGACAGTGCCCCATCATGGGGATTAACCGAGGGAAACTTGGCTTCCTTACGGAGTTCAGCCCTGAAGAATTTGATAAATATCTGAACGGAATAATAGCCGGTAAATATACTGTTTCCGAAAGGACTGTGATGGAAGCTGTTCACAGCAAAAACGGGACAGAGGAATCGCTCTACTTTTTTAATGATGCGGTTATAACCAAGGGTGCGTTTTCAAGAGCAATAGAGATTGAGCTCAGTGTTGATGATATGTTCTTCAGCAGATACAAGGGTGACGGCCTGATAATTGCAACAGCCACAGGGTCAACAGCATACTCCCTTTCAGCAGGGGGGCCAATCATCGCGCCTCTTGACAACGATGTCTGCATAGTAAACCCTGTGTGTCCCCACTCCCTTTCCATAAGGCCTGTTGTTCTTCCTGCAAAGTCTGTTATAAGAGCACGGGCCCTCTCTGACCTGACAAATTTATTATTGACAACAGATGGTCAGGAGGCTATCAAATTCAGCGGCGGTGATGAAATCATCTTCCGCCAGTGCAACAGGAGGATGAAGATAATCCTCCACCCGGACAAGAACTACTACTCCATTCTCCGGGAAAAGCTCAACTGGGGGTGACCCCGTAACTCTTCTCTGAAGGTTGATTATGCTGCTGGATCTGAGAATTAAAAACTTCGTAATAATAGATTCACTTACAGTAAATTTCACTCGCGGCCTTAACATTCTCTCAGGCGAAACCGGAGCCGGAAAGTCGATCCTCATTGACGCGATTTCCGGGGTGCTCGGTGAAAAACTCAGCACTGACATGATAAGAACAGGTTTTGATAAGGCATCACTTGAAGCGGGCTTTGATGTGTCAGGAATGGATGATCTCGCAAAAATTCTTGATGAAGCGGGAATTGATACTGATGATGATCAGCTTGTTATAAGGAGAGAGATCTTCGCAAACGGTAAAGGGAGATGCTTTGCAAACTCCATGCAGATCCCTGTTGCAAAACTCAGGGAGATCTCCGAAAACCTTATTGATATACATGGCCAGAATGAACACCAGACAATAATAAATATATCAAAACACCGGGAGCTGCTTGACAGCTTCGGAGGGCTTTCCGGTGATGTTGCGAAAGTGAAAGAAGTACACGAAAAACTCTATTCCATAAGAAACAGAATCAGCTCCTTTGAAATTGATGAGAGGGAGAAAGCCCGCAGAATTGAATTCAACACATTCTCAATAAAAGAGATCGAAGCAGCAGGCCTGAAACCCGGAGAGGAGGAGGAGCTGCGCAATGAATCAAACCTTCTTGCCAATGCCGAAAAAATCTTTAAAGAAGTAAATGAATCTGCAGAACTGATAACAGGTGAAACCGGCGTTATCCGTAACCTTAAAAAAGCTGAGGCGAATCTTTCAAAAATCTCAGATATAGATCCTGACATAGCATCGATGCTCGATAAGATCAGGGAGGCGCTATATTCCCTAGAGGACTCATCCTCTGAACTTCGTGCTTACAGGAACAGTATAGATTTTTCTCCTGACAGAATAAACCAGGTTGAGGAGAGACTTAATACCATCCAGGGACTTAAAAAGAAGTACGGTGATTCAATCCATGAAATTCTCCAGTATGCTGAAAAAGCAAAAACTGAACTTGATGCTATCAATTCAAGCGACGAGGAGATGGAACAGCTCAGGGCAGATGAAAAGAAAACTGTGAAAAATGCAAAGGAACTGGCCCTTGCACTGTCTGAAAGACGCAAAGCTGCCGCCCTTAAACTTGAGGGGCTTGTAATCAAAGAATTGAAAGATCTCGGCATGGCAGGAACTGTTTTTAAAATTTCTATCAAGCGGGAGACCAGCCCTGACGGTGACATTGAAAGCGACAACAATAAATATATACTCTACCCCCACGGAATTGACAGGATAGAATTCCTCCTTTCAGCCAATGAAGGGGAGGACCTCAGGCAGCTGAGAAAAGTCGCTTCAGGCGGCGAGATGTCACGAATTATGCTGGCTCTGAAAAATGTAATCCAGTCCGCTGATATTGTGGAGACACTTATCTTTGATGAGGTGGACGCAGGTATAAGCGGTAAAACAGCAGAAATTGTCGGAAGAAAACTGAGGAATCTCTCAAAGGACAGGCAGGTACTACTTATTACTCACCTCCCCCAGATTGCAGCAATGTCTGATACTCATTTTCTTGTTCAGAAGGGTAAGAGCGATGGCCGGGTTACCACCCTTGTGAAAAATCTCTCAGACAAGGAAAAGGTCCGGGAAGTTGCCCGTATGCTTGCAGGCGAGGAGATTACAGACCTCTCCATAAAACATGCTGAAGAGATGATAGAGAGAGCCCTGGCAAACTGATGATCCACTCTTCAATAAATCTTACAGACACACTCTCTCTCATCACCCATGAGATGATTGTCCGCACGCCGGATTTCAGAGGGTACGATATAAACAGGATGCTTATCTGCTGCGCGTCAAACAGAGCCGACAGCAGGGGGGGGATTTACGGAAAACTTGTCCCTTTAAAGTTTGAAGAGGGATCTGACATAATAAACTTTCACGGAAGGCTATATATAATCCCTAAAGTTATATATAATGATATAGAGATAAAATATCTTATATACTACTACCACCCGAAATTTTTCGACATTAGCGCCAGAGAAAAAGTCAATGTGATGTTTCATGAACTCTACCATATAAATCCCGGTTTCAACGGCGATATCCGCAGGATGGGGAAATTTAAAAAAGCCCACGGCCATTCAAAGAAAAGTTTTGAGGAGAAGTACCTTGATTACGCTGAGGAATTTTACAGCTATGTAAAGGGGACACCCTACCACTCTTTCCTTGAAATGAACTCCCGCGATCTTCAGAACAGCTTTAAAAAAATAAAATGCAGGCGGATGAAAACAATAAAGCCGGTACTGGTTGAAGCAGCTCAGAAAAGATAATCCCCGGACACTTTTCCCGAATAATCTGAAACGTCCACATCTATAATCCTGCCGTAAAAATGATGACCCTCAGGATTCGTCAGAAGCGCAGAAACATATCTCTGAACAAGTTTTTCATCATCAGAATCCAGAACTAAACGAACGGAACCGTCACCCATATTTGTTGCAGATCCGTGTATCCCGAGGCGCCTGGCATAAACAGCGCAGTACCCTCTGCACCCTACACCCTGCACTCTTCCTTTAAGTATAACTTTTTTACCCATATCACCTTTTGAGTATTGACATTATTGCGGCATACGAAAGACTCATTCTGTCTCCGTATATTAAAGTATACGATTTCTCACCCGAAAAAATGAAGGGGTTCGAAATAACAGGCCAAAGATTTATGTTATTTCGAACGGACGCGAGAAATCTCTTTTACAGGGAATATATCATTATTTATAATAATAAAAAAAGATTTCTGAATCNNACTGATAAAAAAAATTATTTAATTCCCACGGCAGACGGAACTTCAACTCTTTTTCTTGAGGAGTATGATCAGGCCATGCATTCTGATTCAGGAGCATACGAGGAATCCCTGCTTAAACATATTTACCCCTCAGGAGTTATGGATCTTGATTCGGATATAATCAATGTTCTTGATATCGGTTTTGGCCTGGGATACAATACCCTTGCTCTTATCCATGAGTTTAAACTGAAAAATAAGCAATCTGATCTGAACATAGTCTCTCTTGAGAAAGAGCGTCATCTCATTGAATTTATGGAGAAGATCAGATTTAATGATGAAAGAGATGATATTTATAACTTTATAAAACAGGTCTACAGTAGCGGCAAAGGAACAATCGAAAATATCACTCTGGAGATCCTTTTTGGAGATGGAAGAAATTATTTGAAAACGATGGAGAGAATAAAATTTGATGCAGTTTTTCAGGACCCGTTCTCTCCATCAAAAAATCCCGAAATGTGGAGCGTTGAATACTTTGCCTGCATAAAAAATCTCATGACTGATACCGCCATCCTTACCACCTACTCCAGTGCTGACCAGATCAGAAGAGCCATGCTTGAAGCCGGTTTAATTATCGGAGCAGGGCCATCAGTGGGGAGAAAGCGTGAAGGAACAATTGCTTCAAAATCTGCAATAATTGAATCACTGAATGATGAAAGGATCAGAAGTATTATGGATAATCCGAGGTCTGAGCCTTACAGGGATAGAGGACTTTCCATGAGAAGAGAAGAGATCCTTTCAGAAAGACTCGATAGAATCCGCGAGAGGAAGAAAACCGCAATCAGATAATATCATCAAGTTCATCAAGTATTGATTCCCGTTTTGCAGAAGCCTGTTCATCGGATAAATCATCAGAAACCATAGCGGATTCTTCCGAAAATTCAGTTGTCCCCGTAAGATCTCCCCCCGGGCTGAGCCTGTGAACCATTGCTGCAGCAAAGCGTTGTGATATCTGTATTGAATCATAGATCTTCTTGTCTTTAAGTTTTTTATCACCTTCAATCTGATAAAAAAGCTCCAGTATATCCTGCGGATTATTAATATAAAACTGCCGTTCGTTCATATCATCAACAAGTTCCGAAAGGATATGGGCGACATTATCCATGAAGACCCTGATTAAATATCTGCACTGAGTCCCTATATCATTTTTTCTTTTTGTGACTTCATCAAGACGTTTTGTGTAGGTTATATACTGTTCATTGCTGATAGGTTTAGCGCTTCTTATTTTACAGTATGAGCCGTAAGATTCATAATAGGAAAGAAATGCTTCGTGGCATTTCCGCATCCTGTTAAAAAGTTCCTGCATGGTTTCTCTGTAATCTACCTTTGTGTTTGAAGAGAAATCTATATTGAATTTAATCTGGTTCGTGGTCAATATAACAGAATATTCATTTTCGAATTCAAGAAAGAGAAGATATGCCAGNNAAAAGTTTTATCATTATCATATATCTGCTCAAACCTGTTCTTCTTATCATACATTTTTCTGAGTGAATTGAAATCGAGGCCGTACATCAGTTTCAGACCTTCCTTAACTGTGGGGTCCTCCTCCTGAACATCATTTTCCTCTTCATCTGAATCAGCCTCTTCCTGTTCTGAAATAACATCATTTGAAAAATTTGAGGATGGCCTGGTTCCTCTTCTCCTCCCTTCCGGTTTTTCCGCCGGGGCAATAGAAAGAATATCTTCTATCCTTTTGTCATTCTCATCGAATAGAATTCCGTAATACTGACAGAATAGTGTATGAAGTCTGGGGTATAGTTTATCAAAAATTATGAAAAGCGCATTACGTATCTCTTTCTTTTTTATAGATTTCGCATTTTTCGAATCAGCTATATCAGAGTAAAGAGTTATCGATTTTTCGAAGGCATTCATAAGTGTATTTTCATATGGCTTCAATATGTAAAGAGGCCTGAATAAATCAATAACAGGCTCCTTCAGATCAGTGATTGGCTGCGGTACTGATGGGAATGCCCGATATTTCTCGGTAATCTGATCAATAATCATCGGTTCAAAAATTTCACCTGCCCTTTCAAGAACGGCAAAATAGAGAGGGGATGCTTTATCCAGTCTGACCATTATTCTTCCGCCGAGGTTAGGGTCTCTTTTAAAAAGAGCGAGGTATGCCATCTGTATCTCCATGAGAGAGGTTTTGTAACTCCCTGTAAATGAATCAAGAAACTTCTCATGGAAAAAAAGTGTATTAAAACCTGTAACTCTCATGAAACGGAGGCGCATCCTTATACGGAATTTATTCCATGGAGTATCTTCAGAAAGAGGTTTGTTTCTGGTTTGGGCTGGCAGGGGCTGTCTTGAATAAGTGGTTTTACCTGTAGAACCCTTCATTGATTTGTAATGATCATCAAGTCTCTGCTGGTGTTTTTTCTGTTTATCTCTGTCTATTACAAGGCCTCTTCTGGCCTCTCTCTCTGTGAGAACTTTCCCGCCGGCATCAGAAAACTTCTGAAAAAGCTCCTTCCTCTGCTT
>DINC01000315.1:0-6156 GCA_002425885.1 Spirochaetia bacterium UBA5550
TTTCTGATTCAGTTACTCCAGGGTGGTTTGATATTGAAGCCGGGTAGAGGTTTGCCATAAATTACTGCCAATCATAATTTTAAGCTTCAGTATTTGTATAAAAACATTATCCAGGTAATCCGCAGATGGTTTATCTTTAGGATTATAGTCTGAAGATTTTTTTTCGAAATACTCAAGCTTGCTTTCTATAAAACTATTTATGCAATGTATCTTCATATCAAGCCCCATCTCTATACCGGACCTTTTTCTCTCAAGAAGCCCGGTTATTTCATCCCGCACCCGGTCTTCCATATCCGCATCATTCATCAACTTTTCAAATTCCATTGGAGGAGTTGCTTTATATTTATCAATCCACATGCATGCAAAGAGGGGTCTAAGCACATAAAAATATTTCTTTATCTTTACCTGTTCAGCATTCAGGTATTCCCTGTAATTTCTCCCCGCCATATGCAGATAATGATAGATTGATGCGATTGGCGAAAAATATTTTTCAGAGGCACCTTTAAGAAGATCATATACCTTGTCATTTCTGATGTAAACAATCGGAGATATAAGCCATTCAAAGAGAACAGGATTTGACTTATTCATCAGGAAAAGAGCTTTGCGCAAATCCCAGCCGGAATAATCATATAAATCTGTTACAGGATATTCTATTACATCACGTTTTGGAAGTATATTCAGATACCATTCCAGATTGTGCCTGTAAATAAAACGCACATCGTAATCACTGTCAGTTGATTCAAATCCCCATGCTCTTGATCCTGATTCAACAGCGTATAGAATTTCAACATCATTCTCTTTTTCAATTTCATTGAGCCTTGTNNTAATAATTCAACTTAAATAGATATATTTTATTTCAATGCCCTTTTTTTATTCCTGAATTCCATAGCTTCATGGCTTAATTCTCTTACAGTTTTATCCGGCCATGTTAGGCAGTACTTCTGAAAAACCTCTTCATCTGATTTGAGTCCCGTTTCTCCATTTCTATATGCAGCAAGCCGGCGTTTTGCCTCTTCCGGAAAAATTGTTTTTCTTAATATTTTAAACAGAGTTTACACTGTTTTTTCAACATAGTCAAGTATCTTTATACCTGCTGATTTATATACGATTGCGGAGAGGATTATTTAAAAAAGATTTTTGCCGGAGGGGTGTAAGCGGCCGGGAATTTTTCGTGGTATCCAGAACAGCACACATTATTATAAATTTGCGGTTTCCGGGATACGACAGCGGGATGTGTCGGTAAAAACCTATTCCCCGTCTTTCTCCAGACTGACTTTCGGCAGTATAACAGGATACGTTTTCTTATCATCTTTACAGTACCAGTTCACCACGTACTCTGCTTCAGCTTCCTTTACCCTGAATCCCCTGTCTAACCAAGAATCGAGTTCATCTCTTCCGGATTTTGACATGAGGCATGCATGTCTATCCCCAGCATAAAAGGTTTGATCGCTCTCTTTATATTGAAGAGGTATGCCGGAGTGTATAGATTCAAGGGTTTTTATTACCCTGTCATTTTTAAAAAACTGAAGATTAACTTTTTTATAATTTAGATGAACCGATATATTCACAGGCTCATCATACCGGACATCATCTTTGACTATAATAGTCTCATCATCTGCCAAAGATTCGAAGAAACCGCTGTTGCTGAAAATGAAAAGGTTTCTCTTTGCCCTTGTGACAGCGACATATAGAAGACGCAGATTCTCATCAGTGGTAAAATCATAATCAGGGACCATAAGATATACTGTATCATACTCCCGACCCTTGGCCCTGTGTATTGTAGAAACTGTAATACCGCTGCCGGCAGTGGTGAAATCATTAATATGCATTTCAAGAGTATAATTTATCCATTCCCTGTAAAAAAAATGTGTATATGTTTCCCCGAACCTGTCAATAATTGCAAGAGCCTCTTCAATATGTTTTGCCTTACCGTATTTATTTATTACTTCATTGCGGAGGCTCGACCATAAATCATCGGGTATCTCCCTTTCATGCGCAGTCTCACGCAAACGTGCTGTAAAATACGATATCTCAGCCAGATCTTTTATTCTGAAATCAATTTCCCTGCTCCCCTGCAATGCAGGTATCCCCTCCTGTTTCAGGCAGGCATGTATCATTGAAACATCATCATTTGTCCGGGTTAAAACAGCTGTGTCAGTAAATACCCCCGACTCCCTGACTGCTTTCACCAGGGGAATAATCAGTTTATTGCAGCTAAAATTATAGATACCGATGCGGCCTGTTTCATTGGATTTAGCCACAAGATCATCCTGCTTCAGTCTTGACTTTATGTTTTTCCTTAAACGGTTTGAGTACTGAACTATGTTGCTCACGCTTCTGAAGTTTGTCAGCAATTCATATTTAACCGCACCATCTTTAACAAAACGGTTCATGTACTCATTGGATGCCTTTCTGAAACCGAATATATTCTGGTCATCGTCCCCCACTGCAAGGACTCTCAGGTCTTGTGATATATCTATAATCTTCTGTATCAGGCTGTATTCCTCAGCATTAAGATCCTGAAATTCATCAACGACAAGTATGGACTTATTTTTAAGCCTTGTAACATCGAGCGTTCCATCATCTATCTCTTTGATTGTACTTTGAATAATACTTTTAAGTTCATCCTCAACCGGAGTAACTCCCCGGAGATGAAAGCAGAATGAATGGTATGTGAAGATATCCACATGACGGGCTATATCACCGATTAAATTCCAGAGCCGCGACCTGAACTCCATAACAGCGGAGCGTGAAAATGTAAGCATTAGAAACTGTTCAGGTTTTACATCCTCAGTGGCAAGGATTGCACCCACCTTATGCACAAGAACTCTTGTCTTTCCGCTTCCGGGGCCTGCGGCAACAAGAACCTTCTTTGAACTGATATCTTTAACAATGGGGAGCTGTTCAGGGCTCAGTTGTCCGAATATTCTTGCAAAAGCTTCCTTCTGGATCGGCTTTGTTATCTGATCTTTCTCATCATCTTTCCTGAAATGTTTTTCGATGAACTCTTCATGAGTAAGGGTAAAATAATCTGATGTAAAACGCCGGGCGTTATCTATATTCTCCTGCATCAGAACAGCGTATCTCTGCATAATATGAATCTGCTCAACCTTCTGTTCATAGAACTTCTGAAGCATCTCAAAGTCTTTATCAGAGAACTGCCTCCTCGCATTCTTCTCTGTCCTTGTTATTGTGAGAGGTGAATAAAGGATAAAGAATCCCCTGTCCAGCCTTATTGCACCTATGCTGTTCAGGTAGATCAACGCTTTATGAAAATCCTCAGGGGTTGCTTTTTTAAGCCTGCTTTCAAGGAGCTGTTCACTGCATTTACGGATATAGGATACTGAAAAATCGACATGAATTTCTGTATCATTGACCTTGCTGCTTTTACGTTTTTGTAAGGCGAGATCATGAAGAATCTCTATTATATCTGATGCTAAAGCATGGATATGCCCGCTGGCCTCAATGAGCTTTTCTGATTTAATTCTGTATGTAAACTTATAAGTCAATGACACAGGATCAACACGGTTCTTGGTGATGAGGTTTTTAATCTCCCAGTAATTCAGGAGTTTCCTTATATCATCTGTTGTCAATGTAAGGCCTGTCACCTCACGGATTTCTGAACAGACAGACTTGAGGCTGAGCTTTTCAGGTTCACCTTTCATGAATTCAAGAAAAGCCTTTTCAATTTTACTGAACCGTTTATATATCTCTTTAGAATTATTAATGCTATTTGAAGACGCAGTGTTTATATAAGCTGAGAGATCCATGTCCTTATCATTGAGAATCTCCATCCGTTTAAGATGATCGATCATCCTGACCACATCATCCCGGTGAGCATCAACTCTAAGTGCAATCTCATCAATGCCGGTATCTCCATCTTTGATAATGCGCTGAATTACAGATTTTGCCAGAAGTTTATCCTTATCAGATAGAGGCTCTGCATCAATCATCCTGCTGCTTGTTTCAACATCCCGCACAAGGAGGCTCACAGCGTGAACCTTTGCGCGGTTGAAGCCCCGTTCAAGGAAAGACTTCTCCTCAAGAACCGACAGGGCTGTCTTTACCTTGGTTTCAACATCATACTGATCAGTGTCCCATCCCGACATCATTGCAATCTCAAGAGGTGACCTTGAAACAGTGGCAGCGTTTCTTGTCAGGTCCTTTACTCCCCTCCACAGCTCTGAAATCTCCTTTTTATTGATCCTGCTGCCATGCAGAAGTTCAAAGTGTTTCTTAATATCATCACTGTCGAAGAGGAGACAGCACTTCGCCTCTATACCGGGATCACGCCCAGCCCTCCCTGTCTCCTGGGCATAGTTTTCAAGGGAGGATGGAATGTCATAGTGAACAACAAGCGACACATCATCCTTATCAACGCCCATACCAAAGGCATTGGTTGCCACAGCAACACTAACATCGCCATCCATGAAGAGCTTCATATTCCTTTTCTTATCTTCGCTGCTCAGCTTACCGTGATAAACAGCAGATTTTATACCACGGACAGCAAGTTTCTCCGCAACCATTGAGGTTGTAGCTGTGCGTGAACAGTATACAATTACAGGCCCTTTCTCCCTGCTTATGAGGTCAGCGAGATGTTCGATTTTTCCCCGTTCCTCTTCACATGTGTAAATGGTGTACTTAAGATTAATCCTGGCTGAGTCTACGAATACCTCCTCAAGATGGAGGTCAAGGGTATCAGTGAAATAATTTTTAATATCATTAATAACAGCAGGCTTTGCCGTTGCTGTAAGGCATGAAACAGGTATAGGCCGTGAAAGGCGCTGCTCTTCCTGGAGCAGTTTAATGAATTTACCGATAAATAGGTAATCCACCCTGAAATCGTGGCCCCATGATGAAAAGCAGTGAGCCTCATCAATGACAAACCTTGATATCATACGCCCGGAGAGGAGGTTGAGCATCTTTTCAGAGCGGAGAGATTCAGGGGCAAGGTAGAGGATATGAGCCTGGCCGTTTTCTATACGTTCAATGGCCTCCATCCTGTCAAGGGGAGATAAAAGGCCGTTAAGTGTAACTGCACGGGTTATATCTTTTTCAAGGAGGTTATCCACCTGGTCTTTCATCAATGCCTGGAGCGGGGAGATTACAACAGTGAGCCCCCTTGTGGTCTCACCTGCCATTAATGCAGGGAGCTGAAACGTTATGGACTTCCCTCCACCCGTGGGGAAAACCGCAATTAGAGATTTATTCTCCACTGCCATCTGTACAGCCCTCTGCTGTGCCGGTATATCCTCGTCGGGGCTGAACCTTCTGAATTCATCGTGCCCGAAATGCCTCTTCAGTGCGCCTTTAAGATCTCTTCGCCCTGAGCAGTATAAACATTTTTCATCATTGCATATATCGTTGCGAAGCTTCATCATGAGGCTAACTGTTTCAGGAAAACGTGCCAGCACCCAGGCAGGCATGATTGACTCAGGGCATCCGTACTTAATAAAGGCGCAGGTATATGCAGCTGCCTCAGGGTGATTTGCAAAATCGGTTTCAGCATCAGCTGACACACATATATTTTCACGCATTATATTACAGCAGAGTTCCCATGGAGATGTTACTTTACCTGTAAAACCTGTAAGTTTAAAAAAGCCTTTAAATCCATCTATATCTTTAAGCAGGTTCCAGTAGAAGTTTTTTATATCGTAATCAAGGGAGTTAAAAGAGGCAACTTCATCTGCAAGGAGTTCCCTGCACAGCCTTGAATCAAGGAGAGGATTGTTTCTGAACAACCGCAGGTCAGATTTTTTATAGTCTTTAATCAGCCTGTGATACGGCTTTTTAGGGAAAAGTAACGGTGAGAGAAGGAGTGTGTCAACAGGTATCTTTTTATTGATTTCAGGGACATCAGCAATACTTTTTAGAAGGGGGATATCGTGAACAATTATATTATGGCCGCATATATATTCAGCACCGGATAACACTTCTCGGAATTTATCCGGTGATTTACCATGATATTCGGCAGGCCCAAGCAGGGCGCCGATATCGGTGATTTTATCTTTCTCTTCCGTGGTTTCAAAATCAAAGAAGAGAACTGAGTCAGAGTCTTTGGCCATTGTGACTCACCTTTAACCTTATCCCCGTAGAATCCATTTATCAATCTTAGGATTACCTGTTGTTTTAACTTCATAACCTGTATTTCTATAA